>JBBRHS010000393.1:0-3202 GCA_038222385.1 Acidimicrobiia bacterium | reverse complement strand
GGGCGCTTCGCCTCGCGGGCACGCTCGCCGACCGGGTGCACGACCAGGCTGTCGCGGCCCGCCTCACCCTCGGAGCCTGACTCCTTCTCGTGATCTCGGGTCGAATCCGCTACGCCGGCTCGATCGCTCACCGGTTCACGTCCCGTGACGCGTGTCCGCCGGCTTCACCCCTTCTCCTGATCTCTGGTCGAATCCGCGTCGCCGGGTGTCCCAGCCGGTCGGTAGCCTGCGACCGATGGCAGGTACCGACGACGCGCTCGCCGATCTGGTTGCACGCCGCGATGAGCTCGCGGCGCAGATCGAGCACCACACCGCGCGGTACTTCGAGCACGACGAGCCCGAGATCAGCGACGCCGACTTCGACACGCTCGTGCGCACGCTGCGCGCGCTCGTCGAGGAGCATCCCGATCTCGACGACCCCGCGCTCCCGATCCATCGCCCCGGAGGGACCGCCTCAGCGACCTTCGCGCCGGTCCGTCATGTGGTGCCGATGCTCTCGCTCGACAACGCGTTCAGTCGCGAGGAGCTCTTCGCGTGGGGTGAACGCCTCGACCGGATCATCGCGGGCACGACGTTCGTCGCCGAACCCAAGATGGACGGGCTCGCCATCTCGTTGCTGTACCGCGACGGTCGCCTCGAAGTCGGTGCGACGCGCGGCGACGGGGTGACCGGCGAAGACGTCACCGCGAACGTCGCGACCATCGCCGGCCTACCGAAGCGGCTGCGAGGCTCGTCGCCACCCGTCGAGCTCGAGGTTCGGGGTGAGATCTACATGCCCACGTCGAGCTTCGAGGAGCTGAATCGTCGCCAAGAGGCGGCCGAGGCCCGGCTCTTCGCCAACCCCCGGAACGCGGCGGCGGGCTCGTTGCGTCAGAAGGATCCGTCGATCACCGCAAGCCGAGATCTTGCCCTCTTCTGCTATCAGCTGGGCGCCAAGGACGGTGGTCCCCGCCTGCGGACGCACCGCGAGACGCTGGCGTGGTTGCGAGAGCTCGGATTCCCGGTGAACCCACTCATCGATCGCCACGACACGCTCGAATCCGTCTACGCGTTCTGCACCTCGATGGAGAACCAGCGGCACACCCTCGGCTACGAGATCGACGGCGTGGTGGTGAAGGTCGACGACCTCGGACAGCGTGAGGAGCTCGGCTTCACCAGCCGCGCGCCCCGGTGGGCGATCGCGTACAAGTTCCCGCCCGAGGAGAAGACCACGAAGCTCCTCGGGATCATGGTGAGCATCGGTCGCACCGGCCGAGCCACACCGTTCGCGCAACTCGAGCCCGTGTTCGTCGGCGGTTCCACCGTCGGGCTCGCGACGCTCCACAACGAAGACGAAGTCGCGCGGCGCGATGTACGGGTCGGCGACACCGTCGTCGTCCGCAAGGCCGGCGACGTGATCCCCGAGGTGGTCGGTCCCGTTCTCGCGGAGCGACCGAAGGGGCGGCGGCGCTGGAAGTTCCCTGCGAAGTGCCCGGTGTGCGCCGAGCCGATGGTCCGCCTCGAGGGCGAGGCCAACCACTACTGCGTCAACGTCGACTGCCCGGCGCAACGGGTGCAACGCATCGTCCACTTCGCGAGCCGTGGGGCGATGGACATCGAGGGACTCGGCGAGGAGCGCGTCGCACAGTTCGTCGAGGCGGGACTCCTCGACGACGCGGGCGACATCTACCGCCTCACCGTGGAGCAGCTCGTACCGCTCGACCGGATCGCCGAGATCTCGGCGCGCAACCTCGTCACCGCGATCGAGGCGTCGAAGTCGCGTGGCCTTGCCCGGGTGCTCGTGGGTCTGAACATCCGCAACGTCGGACCGACGGCCGCCAACGCCCTGGCGCGCGCGCTCGGGAACCTGGAGCGCATCGAGCACGCGAATCCCGAGGAGCTCACCGCGATCGACGGGGTGGGGCCGATCCTGGTCGAGAGCATCGAACGGTTCTTCACCGTCGACGCCAACCACCGGATCGTCGACAAGCTCCGCGATGCCGGGGTCGACCTCGAGGGTCCACCGGCCGCGGCACCGGTCGACACCGGCGGGATCTCCTTCGCCGGGTTGACCTTCGTGTTGACCGGTGGGATGGAGGACTACACCCGGGAGACGGCCCAGGCCGCGATCGAGGCCCGGGGCGGCAAGGTGACCGGGAGCGTCTCGAAGAAGACGAGCTTCGTGGTGGTGGGCGAGAATCCGGGATCGAAGTTCGCCAAGGCCGAGGAGCTCGGCGTGGCGATCCTCGACGAAGCAGGCTTTACTCGCGTCCTACACGAAGGCGTGAGCGTAGCGGACAAGGGAGAGGGAGCAAGCAATGGCTGACCAGTCGCTCGTCGGGATCACCGACGTGCCGTTCGAGATGGCGGTCGAACGGGGAAAGATCCGCGAGTTCGCCCGGGCGACGATGTCGACGAACCCGGAGTACCTCGTGGAGCCGGTGCCCGTCTCGCCGCCGACGTTCCTCGCGTCGTCAGCGTTCTGGTCGCCGCCCGGAAACTCGATCTTCGCGAAGGTGAAGCTCGACCTGCGGCGGGTGCTGCACGGCGGGGTCGAGTACGTGTTCCACGGGCCGCCCCCCGCAGCGGGAACCGACCTCACCGCCCAGACGACCGTGGCCGAGATCTACGAGAAGGACGGCAAACGCGGTGGGACGATGACGTTCGTCGTCAGCGTCCAGGAGTTCCGCGACGTGAGCGGCACGCTCGTCGCCGAGGCCCGCAACACCACGATCGAGACCGCCCGGCCTCCCGCCGACGGGAAGAGCCGGCCCCCGAGCGACGGAGGGAAATGACGATGGGTGTGACCTTCGACGATCTGGCGGTCGGTGCCGAGGCCGCGCCGCGCACGTTCGGTCCGCTCACGCGCACCGATTTCGTCCGGTACCAGGGTGCATCGGGCGACTTCAACCCGATCCACCACGACGAGGAGTTCGCGAAGGCGTCGGGCTTCCCGACCGTGTTCTCCGTCGGGATGTTGCAGGCCGGGATCCTGGCTTCGTTCGCCACCGACTGGCTCGGTGCGAGCAACGTGCGCCGGTTCGGGGTGCAGTTCCGCGAGCAGGTCTGGCCCGGCGACGAGCTCACCTGCAGCGCGGTGGTCGTGGGGCGCGACCATGCGGCCCCGACCGTCGACCACGAGCGGCGCGGCACACGTCAGACCGGGGGCACCGCGCACCAGGGAACCGCGACGGTCGTGGCGGAGGGGGTAGGGCGGCGCGCA
>JBBRHS010000392.1:0-3207 GCA_038222385.1 Acidimicrobiia bacterium | reverse complement strand
CCGGTGAGATCGCCGACGACTACGGCGCACTCCGTCTCACCGTCGACCGCACCTTCGCCGACGTGACCGAGCCCGACGTGATCGTCGTTCCCGGGGGGATGATCACCCGGAAGCTCGCGACCCCCGACGAACCGATCGTGCGGTGGATCCGGGCCGTCGACGCAACGACCTCGTGGACGACCTCGGTCTGCACCGGGTCACTCCTGCTCGGTGCGGCCGGTCTGCTCGACGGCCTCGACGCGACCACGCACTGGGGTGCCTACGACGACCTCGCGAGCTTCGGCGCGAAGCCGACCGGTGAACGGGTCGTGCGGCGGGGGAAGATCATCACCGCCGCGGGTGTCTCCTCGGGCATCGACATGGCGTTGTCGCTCGTCGCGCAGCTCCAGGGTCCGGAGGTCGCGCAGGCCATCCAGCTCGCGATCGAGTACGACCCCCAGCCGCCGTTCGATGCCGGTTCGCCGACCAAGGCTCCGGCCGAGATCGTCGAGCTGGTGAGGGCGCTCGTGTCGTAGAGCACCGTTGCGGCGAACGCTCGCTCGTAGCGGGTCGGTTCAGGCGTAGTCGGCGCGCAGGACGCTGTCGCTCGAGTGCGCGGTGCTGCCGTCGTCGGGTTGGAGGGAGATGTCGACGGTGTCGTACTGCTCGAGGAGGCTTCCCGGCAGGCGGTAGGTGCCGCGACCATCGGGCGGGAGCACACCGACGGGCAGCATCTTGCCGGTGTCTCGATCGAGGAGCCACACCTCGTAGTACGCGTCGGGCGGTGCGGCACCGAGCGATGTGTCGACCTCCATCGCCTGCGTGACGCCGGCGTCGGTCATGGCCACCGAGCCCCGTGCCGCTTGATCGGAGACGGGCGCGAGCGCAACCGTCGCATCGGGCCCGCCGCTTCCCCGGCCGGCGAGCAGCGCGGCGGTCGTGACCGCGCCGGCGAACACGATCGCCACCGCGGCGGCGACGAGCATGGTCGTACGAGATCGCGACCGTGAGCGGGCGGGTGTGGCCGCGATCGGCACCGGTGCGTCGAGCGGCCCGTCGGTGGCGGATGTCTGGTCGAGTCGACGCATGACGGAGATTCCGGCTGCGACCTCCACCAGCTCGTTGCGGCAGTCGGGGCAAGACCGGAGGTGGCCGGTGACGTTTCGGGTCGTGTCGAGGTCGATCTCGCCGCCGAGGAGCGCCGGGAGCTCCTCTTCGACGTGACGGTCGGGCGACGTGCTCATCGGTCCTCCTCTCCGAGGTCGATCTCGCTTTGGTCGGCGTGCTCAGGTGGCACGAGGGTCGTCGCCAGCTTGCGGAGTGCCCGGAAAGATCGCGCCTTCACGGTTCCGAGTGGGACACCCAGCCGTTCGGCGATCTGGGATTGGGTCATGTCGTGGAAGTACGCGAGCTCCAGTGTCTCGCGTTGTTCGGCAGGGAGGACGTCGAGCGCGTCCATGAGTTCGGTCGCCTCGGCGTGGACCTCGGTGAACGGGCGGACACCGTCGGGCCGGGCCGTGGGGAGCTCGGCGACCGGGTGGGTCGGCGTGCGGGAGGAGCGTCGGAGGTGGTCGATCGCCCGTCGCTTCGCGATGGCGAGGACCCAGGGTGCCAACCGCCGGTCACCGTCGAACCGGGCCCGGCTTCGCCATACCTCGAGGAACACCTGTTGGCGGACGTCCTCGGCTTCGTCGCGCGAGACGTAGCGCTGCACGTAGTTGAGCACCAACGGGCCGAGCTCTTCGTAGCAGTCACGAAACGCCTCCGGATCGTCGGCCAGTCGTGAACCGACCGCGTCGATGTCTTTCGTAGCCGAGTCCTGCACCTGCTGTATTCGGAGCCCGCACCCCATCCGGTTGCCCGGATCGGAAAAAAATCTGGGAGCCCGACGGGATGCAACCGCGGGAGGGCGCCGGGCGAAGAACTGGGTACTGTCGACCGCGATCCGGCTGGCAGATCCGATGCAACCGAACGAGAGGAATGCGCCCGATGGTGCGAAAGATGATGGTGGTGTGCCTCGGCCTGGGGATCCTCGCCGCGTTGGCGATCCCGGGCACGGCCACGGCTGCCGAGAACGATGGCACGGTCTACGTCGTGCACGGCATTCCCGGCGTACCGGTCGACGTGTACGTGAACGACGCCGAGACGCTCCCCGACTTCCAGCCGGCGACCGTGGCCGGGCCGTTGACCCTGCCCGCCGGTGACTACAACATCAAGATCCTCGCCGCCGGTGACCCCGCCACGGGGACCCCGGTGATCGAGAAGACGGTCACGCTCCCGGCCGGCGCGAACGTGAGCCTGGTGGCCCACCTCGACGCCTCGGGTACGCCCGTGCTCACCGCGTTCGTGAACGACACCGCGACGGCTCCGGCCGGCGAGGGTCGTCTGGTGGTTCGCCACACTGCGGCCGCGCCTGCGGTCGACGTGCTCGCGAACGGTTCGCCTGCCTTCACGAACGTGACGAACGGCCAGGAGGGCCAGGTCAACCTGCCCGCCGGCACCATCAGCGCCTCGGTGGTCGCCACCGGGACGACGACGCCGGTCCTCATCGGTCCGGCCGACGTGCCGGTCGAGGCCGGGATGGCGACGATCGTGTACGCGATCGGTGCCCCCGCGAGTGGGAGCGACCCGAGCACGCTCGGTGTCGTCACGCAACAGATCCCGCTCACCGCGTCGGCGATGACCGTCAACACCGGTACCAGCGGTCTGCTCGACGGTGACCGTGGCGTCCCGACCCTGGCCATCGCCGGGATCGGTCTCGCCCTGGCTGCGTTCGTGGTCTCGATCGGCGGACTCCGCCGGTCACGCACCACGGCCTGATGGACTCCGACCGAACCGGTCGGTTCCGGATCCTGACGATGACCGCCGCGCTCAGCGCGGCGGTCATCGTCGTGGTCGTCGGATTCCTGGTGCTGCGCGACCCGTCGCCGCGGGTCGATCGCGTCGGGACCCTCACTCCGTCGAGCGGCGCGACGAAGCCCGCGTCACCCGCGCCCACCGTTCCGCCCGTGACCTATCCGACCGTGCCACCGGCGACGGCATCTTCGACAGTCGTACCGACGTCGCTCGTCGTGCCGTCGATCGGCATCGACGCTCCGATCGACGGGGTCGGGATCGTCGCCGGGACCGACGAGATCGAGGTGCCGCCCATCGAACGGGTCGGGTGGTACCGGTTCGCCGGGACACCCGGCGGGCCCGGCTCGGCGGTGCTGCTCGGCCACATCGACG
>JBBRHS010000391.1:0-3220 GCA_038222385.1 Acidimicrobiia bacterium | reverse complement strand
GCGAGCTCGGCGATCGTCCACGCGATCCGGGCCGAGTCGCGGTCGATGAACGTGGCGAAGTCGCCGGCTCGGGCGAGGTCGACGAGCTGCTCGCGCCGCCTCAGGGCATCGTCGGGTTCGACGAGCGCGTACATGCTCACGAGCCCGTCCTGGTCGACGTGGTTGTTCGACACCACGTCGGCGGTCACGTGGTGGTCGGCCCGGTCGAGGTAGTGGAAGGCGATCTGGGCCGAGAGGTCGTCCTGGAGCGCGGCGGGCGTCGGGGTCCCCGGCCAGTGGGAGAGCGTGAGCACCGTGTCGGCCTGGGGTGAACCGTCGACGATCACATTGGGGATGCCGTCGAGCTCTCCGTACGGGACGTACCGCATCGCTGTGCACTCCGGAGTCGGGTGGGCGGGCCTAGTACTGGTCGCGGAGCTTGGCGTCCTTCTCGAGGACCACGCCGGCGGTGTCGCGCATGCGAGCGGCAACGAGGTCGCGCAGGGTCGGGTTCGAGGTCCCGAGGATCCGGACCGCGAGGAGGGCGGCGTTCTGGGCGCTGCCGACGGCGACGGTGGCGACGGGGATCCCGGCCGGCATCTGCACGATCGACAGGAGGGAGTCGAGACCGTCGAGTTGGGCGAGCGGCACGGGCACGCCGATCACGGGAAGGGGCGTCATCGACGCAGTCATCCCGGGCAGGTGGGCGGCGCCGCCGGCCCCGGCGACGATCACCCGCAGGCCCCGGTCGACGGCGGTGGTCGCGTACTCCATCATCCACTCCGGAGTGCGGTGGGCCGACACGATCCGTACCTCGAACGGAACCGAGAACTCCTCGAGCACGTCGACCGCGGCCTGCATCACGGCCAGATCGGAATCGCTTCCCATGATGACGCCGACGAGCGGGGTGCCGTGAGCCACGGAATGACGTTAGCGTGCCGCGATGCAGACGCCCCTGACCGACCTCCTCGAGATCGAGCATCCCGTGATGTTGGCCGGGATGGGTGGCGTGTCGTACCACGCGCTCGTCGGCGCGGTCTCCGAGGCGGGAGGCTTCGGCTGTCTCGGTGCGTCGACGATGCAACCCCAGGAGATCGTCAACGAGATCCGTGCCGTCCGCCAACGCACCGCGAAGCCGTTCGGGGTCGACCTGCTCACCGCATTGCCGGCCGAGATGATGACGAACGTCGAGAACCTGATCCGCGAGGGAGCATCGGTGTTCGTCGCCGGACTCGGCGTGCCGCGCGATGCGGTCGAGCTCTGCCACGAGCACGGGGTGCTCGTCGCGAACATGTGCGGCAAGGTCCGCCATGCCCTGACCGCGGTCGAAGCCGGGTGCGACTTCGTGATCGCGCAGGGCACCGAGGCCGGCGGTCACACGGGGACTGTCGCGACGATGCCGTTGGTGCCCCAGATCGTCGACGCGGTCGGCGGGCGCGTCCCGGTCGTCGCGGCGGGCGGGATCTTCGACGGCCGGGGCCTCGCGGCCGCACTCGCGCTCGGTGCCACCGGAGTGTGGATCGGTACCCGTTTCATCGCGACCCCGGAGGCCCGCGCGGTCCCCGGTTACAAGGACGCGCTCGTCCGAACCGCCGAAGACGGCACCGTGGTCAGCCGCGCCTTCACCGGCAAGACGCTCCGCGCGGTCCGCAACGCGCAGACCAACCACTTCGAGGAGCACCCCGAGGAGCTGCATCCGTTCCCGCAACAGTTGTTCACCGCGATGAACGGCGGTTGGATGCACCTCGGCGGCGACGAAGACACCGCCGTCGATCCCGACCGCGAGTGCTACCCGGCCGGCCAGGGAGTGGGAGCGATCGACGACCTCGAGCCCGCCGGTGAGATCGTGCGCCGCATCGTCGCCGAAGCCGACGACGTACTGGCCCGACTCGTTCGCGTCCGGGCCTGATCGTCGAGTGTTCGTCGCTCAGCGGCGTCCTGAGTCGAGCTGTTCCTGCTCGGCCTTGAGGTCGGCTTCGTACATCATCCGCACGAGGTCCTCGAACGAGACCTTGGGCTTCCAACCGAGCTTCTCCGTCGCCTTGGTCGCGTCGCCCATGAGCAGGTCGACCTCGGTCGGCCGCTCGAACCGGGTGTCGTGGCTCACGAACGACTCCCACTCGTCGTAGCCGGCGATGCGGCTCGCGATGTCGAGGAACTCGCGGCCGGTGTGGGTCTCACCCGTCGCGATCACATAGTCGTCGGGTTCGTCCTGCTGGAGCATCATCCACATGGCTTCGACGTAGTCGCCCGCGTAACCCCAGTCGCGCGAGAAGTCGAGGTTGCCGAGACTGATCCGCTCCTGGAGCCCGAGCTTGATCTTGGCGAGTGCCGTGGTGACCTTGCGGGTGTAGAACTCGAGCCCTCGTCGGGGTGACTCGTGGTTGAAGAGGATCCCGCTCGACGCGTGGAGCCCGTAGGCCTCGCGGTAGTTCACGGTCATGTCGTGGCCGAACACCTTGGCGACGCCGTACGGAGACCGGGGGTGGAACGGCGTGGCTTCGCTCTGCGGGGTCGCCCGGACCTTGCCGAACATCTCCGACGACGACGCCTGGTAGAAGCGGATCGGGTTGTTGGTCACCCCGCCGACGATCCGCATCGCCTCGAGCATCCGCAGCACGCCGAGGCCGGTGATCTCCGCGGTGAGCTCGGCCTGGCGGAACGAGAGCTGCACGAAGCTGATCGCGCCGAGGTTGTAGACCTCGTCGGGCTGGACCTGCTCCATGGCGGCGATGAGCGACGAGAGGTCGCGGAGGTCGCCGTCGACGAGCTCACACGCCGGGTTCTCGTCGAGCACGATCTGGGCCTTGGGGTTGGCCTGACCGCGGATGAGTCCGAAGACCTCGTATCCCTTCCCGGCGAGGAGCTGGCTGAGATACCGACCGTCTTGTCCGGTGATTCCGGTGATGAGGGCTCGTTTCATACACCCAAAGCTAGTCGCGCCTTCCCGGGCGAATTCGTTACGCGTCCCGGCGCTGGCGCGCCCAGTCGGGGTCGCACTGGAAGGCGAACTCGGCGCAGCGGGCTTCTTCGTCGGCCTCTCCGATCGCGGCCGCGCTCGCCCGCAGCCCGTCGAGCGCCCGCAGGAATCCCCGGTTCGGGACGTGCACCCACGGGACGTAGCCCGAACCCCTCCACCCCGAGGCGCGCAGCCGATCGAGGCCGCGGTGATAACCCACCCGGAAGTACGCGTAGGCCTCGATCGGGTCACGCGCCGATTCACCCAACCGGGCCCAACCAT
>JBBRHS010000390.1:0-3221 GCA_038222385.1 Acidimicrobiia bacterium | reverse complement strand
CACTCCGTGCACCAGGGCATGCCGGCCCATTGTCGCGCCGCTCGATCAGGGAGCCGAACGGGACCGATAGATCGCACCGTCGGGAAGGCGCTCGACGAGATCGAGCGGAAGTCGCTCGGCGATCTCGTCGGTGGTCGCGATCTCCGAGCCGTCGTAGCCGTCGAACATGACGAGGAACCCGTCGCGGCGGGCGAGCAGCCGGGCCGCCTCCCGGAGGTCGCGGTCGAAGTGGGGGTTGTCGACCCCGGCCTCGGGCACCCGCCGGATCGGGACGATGATCGAGCGCTTGCCGGTGCCGAGCCAGATGGTTTCCGGCGCGTTGCTCATGACGAACGCATCCGACGGGAGCGCATCGGCGGCTGCGAGCACGCCGGTGAGGGCACGCGGACCGATCGGCGCGCCGTCGCGCACCAGCCGTGCGGCCGACCGGGTGGAGGGGAGGCACACGAACAGACCGAGGATCACGACCGCGCAACCCGCGACCGTGCGTGCACGCGTCGGCGAGGTCGAGCGGGCCGCGCGCGCCACCACCTCGAACACCACCCACACCACCACGACATACGTGAGGGCGCGCACCGGAGCCAGGAGCCGCCCGTCGAAACCGATGTTGGAGTTCGTGAACAGGATCGCGGCGAAGAGGGTCACGACGTAGGCGGCTGCGACCGTGAGTACGACCCACATGATCGGATCGGGTCCGCGTCGGCGCCGGAGCAGCACGATGGCGACGGTGATCACGCCGAAGAGTGCGATGGTCGTGAGCACCGCGAGCCCGCCCCTGACCTCGGTGGGCACGAACCAATGGGCGACGGTCTCGGCGCCGTCGGAGAAGAGGTCGCTGCGGATCGACCGGAACCGGAGCGGGGTCGACGGCGCCCCGAGCCCGTACCGTACGCCGAGCGCGACCACCCAGACCAGGACCGGAGCCGACGCGAGCACGATCAGCGCCGCCCCCCGTCGGGCACGAGTGCCGACGGTCCAGCTCCGCTTCGACGCCACCAGCACGATCACCGCGAGGAGGAGCGCGGCGCCGAGATACCGCGTGAGGATCGCGGCGCCGATGAGCAGCCCGGTGCACCAGACGTCGACCGGCCGGCCGTTCCGGAGCAGCGAGGCCATCGCGAACACTGCGAGCAGGGTGACCGCGAGGAACACGACCTCAGCGAGCGCGAAGCCACTGAGGAGCAACCACGACACCGGGTAGAAGCCCTCGAAGAGCGGGGCGGCGACGATGAAGAGCAGGATCGTGGTCGACGCGGCCGGCCACGATCCCCGGGTCACCCGCAGGGTCATGCCCCCCAGGAGCGCGGCACAGAGTCCGAGCCCGGCGGCGCCGAGCAGGCGCGCCGCGGTGTCGAGGCTCACACCGAAGGCGCCGATGATCGCGAGGAGCAGCGGGTATCCGTAGGGCAGGGTCGTGACCGGGATCACGCCCTCGAACCGTGCCGTCTCGACCGGTGAGAAGTAGTCGGTGAACGCGAGCGTGATCGGCGACGTCGGACCGTGTCCGTCGAGCAGGTTCTGCGCGATCCCGAAGTAGACCGCGGAGTCGGACGCGTAGGTAGGACCGGTACGGCTCACCACGAGCGCGAGCGCGCCGCAGGCCAACCCGATGAGCCCGAGAACCACGAGGCGGCGCGTCGTGTCGGTGCGGTAGGTCTCCACCCGGTTCCGGATGCCTCAGACGGGGGGGACGCCGTGGCGCTTGTCGGGGTCGTTCCGGCGGCGGGTTCGGCTGAGGGCGAGGCGCCGGACCAGCTCCTCGCGGAGGTCGTCGGGTTCGACGATCGCGTCGACGACGAGCTCGGCCGCGAGGTGGACCAGGTCGACGTCGGCCTCGTACTCGGCCCGCCGTTCCGCGACGAACGCCGCGCGCTCGTCGGGGTCGTCGATCGCCTGGATCCGGTTGTAGAAGACCGCGTTCACCGCAGGGTCGGGTCCCATCACCGCGATCTGCGCGGTGGGCAGCGCGAGGCAGGCGTCGGGATCGAAGGCCGGTCCGCACATCGCGTAGAGGCCGGCTCCGTAGGCCTTGCGCACGATCACCGAGAACTTCGGCACCGTCGCCTCCGCCACGGCGGTGATCATCTTGGCTCCGTGGCGGATGATCCCCTCCCGCTCGACCTGCGTCCCGATCATGAAGCCGGGGACGTCGGCGAGGAACACGAGCGGGAGGTTGAACGCGTCGCAGCACCAGATGAACCGGGCGGCCTTGTCGGCCGAGTCGCCGAACAGCACACCGCCGAGGTGCTTGGGGTTGTTGGCCACGACGCCGATCACTTCGCCGTCGAGGCGGGCGAAGCCGACGATCAGCTCGCGGGCGAACAGCGGCTTGATCTCGAAGAACGAACCGTCGTCGACGAGAGCGTCGACCACGAGGTGCATGTCGTAGGCGCGACGCTCCTCCACCGGGACGATGTCGGCGATGCGCTTCGCCGCGGCGGACGGCGCAGCGGCAGGGATCGCAGCCGGGTTCGAGGTCGCATTCGTCGGGAGGTACGAGAGGTAGCGCCGGGCGGCGTCGATCGCGTCGTCGTCGGAGTCGACGAGGTTGTCGCCGCAGCCGCTCACCGTCGCGTGCATGCGGGCACCGCCCATCTCCTCGAGCGTGGCGTGCTCACCGATCACCGACTCGGCCATCCGGGGCGAACCGAGGTACATCGAGGCGTTGCCCTCGACCATGAAGACCACGTCGCAGAACGCCGGGATGTAGGCACCACCGGCCGCCGACGGTCCGAGCAGGCAGCAGACCTGCGGGACCGCACCCGAGAGCCGGACCTGGTTGGCGAAGATGCGGCCCGCGCCCCGACGGCCCGGGAACAGTTCGACCTGGTCGGTGATCCGCGCGCCGGCCGAGTCGACGAGGTACACGACCGGCACCTGGAGCCGGAGCGCGGTTTCGGTGAGCCGAACGATCTTCTCGACGGTCCGCGCGCCCCACGAGCCCGCCTTCACGGTCGGGTCGTTGGCCATGACGCAGACCGGCCGCCCGTCGACGCGGCCGACTCCGGTGACGACCCCGTCGGCGGGGAGGTCGTCGGCGAGCGCGTTCGCGAGCAACGCGTCTTCGGCGAACGAACCGGGATCGAGCAACCGGTCGATGCGGTCGCGCACGAACCGCTTCCCCTGCTGGGCCAGCTTCTCCGCGCCCTGGTCGAGGTTGCCGCGCAGGGCGCGGTCGGTGCGGGCCCGGATCCCGTCGGCTTCGCTCACGCCGGCAGGTT
>JBBRHS010000389.1:0-3223 GCA_038222385.1 Acidimicrobiia bacterium | reverse complement strand
GCTCGACGGTCGATGCGAGCCGCGCCCGCGGTCGGAGCTGCGGCAGCATCCCGGTGCGCACGGTCACGAGCTGCGTGTCGGACGTCGCCATCACCGCGGCCACCAGCGCACCGCCGAACGCCGGCTTCCACGCGACGAGCCGGTTCCCTTCGAGCTCGAGCGCCACCGCATCCCCCGTGAGCCCGGCACCGAGCCGCGCCGCGGCGCGCGACGCGACCTCGCGGCCCCAGACGGTGCCGGGCGCGAGCACGGCCCACGGCACGACCTCACCGATCCATCCGACGAGCGCGGCCGCGACGTCTTCCTCCACCGCGATCCCCGGGACGGTCACGATCTCGTCGGCGCCCCAACCCCCGAGCTCGGCCGGATCGGGTGGCGCGTCGTCCCCCGCACGCGCGGCGATCGCGATCACCCGGCCGGCCAGGGTGGCGGCCGCTCCGAGGAGCTCGCGGGTGAGGAGCTCGCGTCCCGCTTCGACGAGCACACCGATCACCCGGTCGGGCGCGCCGGCGGCGGGATCGGGCACCGCGCCGAGGTCGCGCGCGTCGTCGACCGCTCCGTCGAGGGCGCCGCGCTCGACGAGGATCTCGACGGCACGGCGGATCTGTTCGTCGATCGGCGCGTCGGCGATGCGGTGGCGCAGCCGCTCGTTCTCGAGCACGCGCACGCGGCCGACGGTCGTCGGGCTGCCGGCCTGACCCCACGGCCCGGGGCCGAGGTCGTCGGCGTGGAGATGGCGGATCGCGGAGGCAGGCACCGCGGCCCGCCCGTCGGGGTCGACCTTGCACGGATCGATGAGCCGCTCCGCACTCGACAGGAGCGCGGGGAGGCGGACCTCGGCCTGGAGCCACCCGTCGTCGAGCTCGCACCGTGCGTGCACGAGGCCGTCGGGATCGATCGAGAGGTGCCGCACGCCGGTGAGGAACGGGAGGTCGAGCAGCTCCGCGAGCTCCGGCGGGACCTGGCCGGTGTCGGCGTCGACCGAGTTGCGGCCCGCGAGCACGAGATCGAACGGCCCGACGGCCTCGATCGCGGCGGCGATTGCCCGGGCCGTCGCGAGGGTGTCGGAGCCGGCGAACGCGGTGTCGGTCACGAGCACGCCTGTGGTCGCGACGTCGCGGTCGAGTCCCCACGCCACCGCCTCGCGCACCGAGTCTTCCGCTGCGGGCGGACCGAGCGCGAGCACGGTCACGGATCCACCGTGTTCCTCCACGAGCGCGACCGCCTGGGCGACCGCCCGGCGGCAGTATGGGTTCAGTTCGAGCTCGAGGCCCTCGCGTACCAGGCGACCGTCGGGCCCGAGCTCCATCGCCTCGAACTTCGGGATCTGCTTGACGAGGGCGGCGATCCGAAGGCCTGACATCGGGCGCGATCGTAACGGAAGCGTGCTGCCGGGCGACCGGCGCACTCAGGTTCCCGAAGCGGTGGCCGCGTCGATGCCGGGCGGTCCGGGATCGACGATGCCCTGTTCGACAGCATCGCGGATCAGCTCCCGGGCGCGGTCCCACAACGCCGGCGCACCATCGCCGATCAGCGCGTTGCGATCGACGACCCGGTCGGCGGTGATCCCGTGCTCCCGCCACGTCGCACCGCCGGCCGCGATGTTGAGGAGCAGCGGCTGGAGACGGTCGAGGGCCGCGGCGAATCGTGCCTCCTCCGTGGTGCCCTCCTCGTACTCCTCCCAGAGGGCGCGGAAGGCCGGCGCCTGGTCGCGTGGGAGGAGATCGAAGATCCGCTCGGCCGCCAGGATTTCGCGTTCGAGCTTCGCGGCGTGGGCGGCTTCGTCGGCGTACACGAACACGTCGCCGGCGTCGATCTCGACGATGTCGTGGACGAGCACCATTGCGACCACGCGCGCGATGTCGACCCCGTCGCGGGCGTGCTCCGAGAGCACGAGCGCGAGCATCGCGAGGTGCCACGAGTGTTCCGCGCTGTTCTCTCGGCGCGACGCGTCGGTGACGAAGCTGCGCCGTTCGATCAGCTTGAGCCGGTCGATCTCGAGCAGGAACTCGAGCTGCGCGTCGAGCCGAGCTGCAGGATGACCGGCAGGCTCGTCACCGGTCGGTTCGTGGACGCCGGTCACGCCAGCTCGGCGAGCGCGGCGAGCTGCTCGCAGGAGTGGTCGAGCGAGTGGTGGACGAACCGTGCTGCCAGGGCCGTCGCGCCGAGCTCGCGGTACTTCACGAGCTGTTCGCCGACCCGGTCGGGCTCGCCCGACGGATCGAGGGGCCGGTCGTTCTGCACGATCACCTCGAGCGGGCTCGTGCGCTCCGACCACGCGCCGGTGTCCCTCGCCCGGTCGAGGAGGGCGGTCAGCTCGGCGCTGCGCAACCCGAACGGTGCCCATCCGTCGGCCAGGGTCACCGCCCGGCGCAACGAACGACCGGTCCGACCGCCGACCCAGATCGGGACCGGGTCCTGGATCGCGCAGGGGTCGACGATCATGCCCCCGAACTCGTGGAACGGACCCCGGTACGCAGGCTCCCGTTCCGACAGGGCGGCGCCCAGCGCGCGGAGCGCATCGTCGGACTGTGCGCCTCGGGCTGCCCATTCGGCGTCGAGCAGCGCGAACTCCTCTTCGAGGCTGCCGACCCCGACGCCGAGCACGAGCCGGCCGCCGGACACGACGTCCAGCGTGCCGTACCGCTTCGCGATGGCGAGCGGGTGGTGGTAGCCGAGCACGAGCACGAAGGTGGCGAACCGGATGCGGTCGGTGACCGCGGCGAGGTAGCCGAACGTCGGGAGCGGATCCCAGTAGGTGGCGCCCCGTTCCGCCGCCGCCACCACCGGCACCGCCACGTGCTCGGAGCAGGTCACGAAGTCGTACCCGAGGGCCTCGGCTTCACGGGCCACCCGGGCGATCTCGGCGATGCCGGCCTGCTCCTCCCACTGGGCATGCGCCGACGGCAGGCGCGTGACGACCGGCGTGACGATCCCGAGCTGCATGGGCCCATCATGGCGGAACGGCTAGAATCGTTTTTCGTGCCCCCTGCCAAGCGAATGACCGCAGCCGAGAAGAAGAAGGCCGAACGCAAGCCTTCGGAGGACTACCGAGTCATCTGCCGGTTCGGCCAGTGCCTCTTCCAGGCCTCCGCCGACTCCGAGGAAGATGCCCTCGAGGTGGCCGCGAAGCACACCGAGGCCAAGGGCCACCCCCGGGTCGACGTGAAGCCTCCGCCCCCGCGCGTGGAAGCCGAACCCGAGACGGTCTAGACCCGTCTAG
>JBBRHS010000388.1:0-3248 GCA_038222385.1 Acidimicrobiia bacterium | reverse complement strand
GCGCCGAGCCTCACGGGTCTCTGCCTGGCTGCCGCCGCGCTGGTGGCGTTCGTCGCCCGAACGCCACTCAAGATCGTGCTCGTCGACCGTCGCCGCTCGCGTTCGCTCCCCCGCACCCGGCTGGCCGCTCGCGTGGCCGCGGTCGAGGTCGCGGTCCTCGTTGCGCTCGTGATCGGGGCGGTCGTGCTCACCGAGCATCCGTTCTGGGCACCCGCGATCATCGCCGCACCGCTCATCCTCGTGGAGTCGTGGTTCGAGGTGCGGTCACGCGGCCGCCGTCTCGTCCCCGAGCTCGCAGGTGCAGCGGGTGTCTGCTCGGTGGCATCGATGATCGTCCTCGCGGATGGCGGCAGCGGTCGCCTCGCCGCGGGCGTGTGGACCGTGCTGATCGCGCGGTTGGTGACCTCCATCCCTCACGTCCGCGCGCAGATCAACCGCCTCCACGGGCGTCCGACACACCAGCTCGGTGGCGTCGTCGCCGACGGCCTGGCTCTGGCGGCCGCCACGGTGGCCGTTGGGTTGGATCGCGATCTTGCAGCCGGCGCGATCGCGATCGTCGCGGTCGTGGGAATCCAACGGATCACGGCCCGCGGTCCGGTTCCGCGACCCGTCGTGCTCGGGATCCGCCAGATGGCGATGGGCCTCGGCGTGGTCGTCGTCACCGCGCTCGGCGTGCTCGCCTCGGCGAGCTGAACGAAAGGACAGTCATGATGACGGACGTGACCGTCGACCGGACGCTTGCCGAGATCGTGAACGCATCACCCGCATCGGCGCGGGTCCTGGAATCGTTCGGCCTCGACTACTGCTGCGGTGGGAACCGACGCCTCGACGACGCGTGCTCCAGCACCAGCCTCGACCCCGAGTTGGTGCTCGACGCGCTGGCGGACCTCGAGCCCGGCCCGGAACCCGATTGGGTGTCGATGGGCCCCGTCGAGCTGGTCGACCATCTCGAGGCTGTCCACCACGCGTATCTGCACAGCGAGCTCCCGCGCCTCGACGCGCTCGCCGACAAGGTGGCCGGCGTCCACGGGGAGCGTCATCCCGAGCTCCACGAGGTGCGGGCCGGCTATCGGGCGCTCCGCGCCGACCTCGAACCGCACCTGATGAAGGAGGAGCAGGTGCTGTTCCCCATGATCCGGGAGCTGGCCACGGCATCGACTCCCCTGGTGTTCCCTTGCGGGTCGGTGCAGAACCCGATCTCGGTGATGATGACCGAACACGATCGCGCCGGGGACCTGCTCTCGACACTGCGCGTCCTGACCAACGGGTATCGGGTCCCCGCCGACGGATGCGCGAGCTACCGGGCGTTCTACGACGGACTCGCCGAGCTCGAGACCGACACTCACCTGCACGTCCACAAAGAGAACAACCTGCTGTTCCCCGCGGTCGTCGCGCTCGAGCAACGCTGGTCGGACCCGGTGCGATGACGATCCCTGTCGATGTGGGTGGCGACCCGCCGTGCTGGTCCCACCGCTTCGAGCCTCCCGAGCGCGACCTGCGCGATGCCTCCGACATCGGCCGGCTCGTGCGTGCGTTCTACCGGCGCGCGGCGACGGATGACCTGTTGGGCCCGGTCTTCGAAGCCGCGCACGTCGACTGGTCGGTCCACATCCCGAAGCTGATCGACTTCTGGTCCTGGCAGCTGTTCGGGGTCCGCGGGTACGAGGGAAATCCCCTGCGTGCCCATGAGCCGCTGCAGACCGCCACGCCGTTCCGTGATGAGCACTACGAACGCTGGCTCGAGCTCTTCGAGGAGACTGTCGACGACCACTTTCACGGGTTGAACGCCGAGGCCGCGAAGAGCCGGGCCCGGAAGATGGCAAAGGCACTGCGCCGCCTCCTGGTCGGCGAGAGCTCGCCCGGCCACTGCCCGGTCGAGGTCGCCCTGGCTCATGCTGAGCCGGTCGACGAACTCGGTCGTCGTGTGCCCGCCAGGGATGAGGCGTTGTGAGTTGAGCACAGCCAACGAGCTCGGCGTGCCGCCAGCCGTTCCGTGAAGCGGGCGATCTCCTGCATTGCACGGGTGACCAGCTCTACCCGCTGGAGCACGGCCGCTCTGTCGCCGAGCACATCGAAGGTGCCCGCTTCGTGGAAGTGGAGGGCACGGACCACTTCTTGTTCGGAGAGAACGGCGCCTGGCCTCTCCCGACGAGGTGCTCGTCTCGAGCACGGTGAAGGATCTCGTCGTAGGCTCCGGTATGGAGTTCGCCGACCACGGCTCGCACGCCCTGAAGGGCGTGCCCGGCGAATGGCAGCTGTACGCCGTCGGCGCCTGACGTGGGTCGTGTCCCTGTCGAAGAGCAATCGCTGCTCAGTGTCGGAGGAACGCGCGGTCCTGATAGCCGACGGATCCGGCTCCGGGGCAACCTGATCACCTGAGCGAGCGGGTCGTGGCCGTTGACGGGCCGCTCAGGGCCAGTCGGCACCGAGAGCCTTCGCGACGGTGCTGAGCTTGAGGACGAGCCGGTCGGCTCGGTTCGGGAGGGGCTCGAAGTCGTGGTGGCGGTAGAAGTCGGCCGCCGTCGTGTCGACCGCGTCGACGATGACGACCTTGCCTCCCGCCGCACGCGCCGCGTCGACGATTGTGGCCAAGGCGCAGACCAACAGCTCGGCGCCAAGGCCACGGCTGTGGAGCGGCTCCGCCAATGCGAGCTTCGCGAGCAGGATGCCGGGGATCTGGCGCGGGGCTCCGCGAGCGAGCTTCTTGGGCGCGTCGCCACGATCGAGCACGTGCGGAACGATCGAGAAGTACCCGACGACCACGCCGTCGGGATCGATCACGACGTACGTTCGCGTTCCCTGCCCCGTCGCCTGCCGCGCGTGATGCTGCAGCCAGCCGTCGAGTTCGAGATTGCCCGAAGCGAACCCCGCGAGATCATGGGCCTCGCCGAGCGCAACGACGCGCAGGTTCAACGAGACGCGATCCGCGGGCGTCGTCTCGCTCTGCCAGCGGCCCGGGCGAGCGCCGGAGCTTCATCCGCGCGGTCGAGCGCGGCAACCAGGCGATCGAAGTAGTCGGCCGATACCGTGGTCGTCAACTGCGCGGCCGTGAGCTCTTCGGCTCGTTCCACCGCGGCGTCGATCACGAACGCAGAGACCGAGGTGCCGGCGAGGCTCGCCGCCCACTCGAGTCGGGCGCGTTGCTCCGGAGAAACCCTCGCTTCGAGGCGATCTGACTTCACTGCCATGGGAGCTCCTCCGAACCGGTTGTACGGACAAGTGTACGGCTGCGGGGCCACCGCCGTCAA
>JBBRHS010000387.1:0-3259 GCA_038222385.1 Acidimicrobiia bacterium | reverse complement strand
GAGGAGTCGTACGCGGTGTCGCGCGAGTCGTTCGAGTGGTACCTGCAGCAGTCGGCGGCAATGGTCGCGTCGGTGCCGAAGTGGATCGCCGAGATGAAAGGCGAGCTCGGCACCTACGAGTACCTCCAGCCGGTCATCGAGATGGAAGAGGTGATCAAGGAGGTCACGCTCGAGAACCTCCTCGACATGAAGGCCGTCGTCGCCGGCGACCCCGACGACGTGATCGAGCTCTGCAAGGCCTACGAGTCGACCGGCGCCGACCTCTTGCTGTGCCTCGTGAACCCCTACAACGTCTCCCACGAGTCGGTCGTGCAGACCATCGAGCTGATGGGCAAGCACGTGATCCCCGAGTTCCGGCGTTGAAGCGATTCGCCGACCGGAACGTGCTCGTGACGGGTGCGGCCTCCGGAATCGGCGCCGCCACCGCCGTGCGGCTCGCAGCCGAAGGGGCCACCGTCGCATGCGTCGACGTCGACACCGTCGGGTTGACCGCCATGGTCGCGGCCATCGCCGCGTCGGGTGACCGCGCCGCGCCCTACCCCCTTGATCTCCTCGACCGCGACGCGGTCCGGCCGGTGGTCGAGACGATCGCCGCCGATCTGGGTGGTCTCGACGCGGTGTGCAACGTCGCGGGGATCGGCACCTGGGGTTTCGACGCCGACGTCACGCTCGAGCAGTGGGACCGAATCCTGGGCGTCAACCTGATCGGCACCTGGTTGGTGTGCCAGGCGGCGCTCCCATTCCTCGTCGAGTCGAAGGGCGCGATCGTGAACACCGCGTCGACCGCGGCCACCGACGCCACGCCCTACCAGGCTCCCTACGCGGCATCGAAGGGGGGTGTCGTGGCGCTGACCCGCACGCTCGCGGTCAACCACGCGGCCGAACGGGTGCGGGTGAACGCGGTTGCGCCGGGCCCGATCGACACGCCGATCGTCGGCAGCTTCCTGCCGCCCGACGGCGCCGACATGGACCTCATCACCCACACGATCCTGCCGTTCGGCGAGATCGGCCGGCCCGAGGAGGTCGCGGCGGCCATCGCGTTCCTCGCATCCGACGACGCGAGTCACGTGAACGGCCACGTCCTGAAGGTCGACGGCGGCAAGCGCGCCTGAGCTACTTCCGCGGTCGCATCGGCGGCCGGTCGACGATGGCGAACACGTCGAGCCGGATCTCGGCCTGCAGCGTGGCGAGCTCCCGGCGGGGCTTGCGTCCGTACCCCACGAACAGTCCGGATCCCTCGATGAGGCTCGTGATCGCGGCCGCCCGTCGCAACGCCTCGCCCCGGGACTTGGCGGAGGTCGAGAGGCTGATGCGAGATTCCCGGTGGCGGCCCCGTCAACGCGCAGTGGGTTCGTGAGCTGCTCGACGAGGCGTTCGTCACCGCGATCATCAAGAAGGGCAAGGACATCTCGACAGTCGCCCACGTCGGCCGGCAGATCCCGGCCGAGCTGCGGACCGCGATGATCGTCAGCGGCCGGGAATGCTCGATCGAAGGATGCACCTGTCGGGACTACCTCGAACTCGACCATTGCGAGGTCGACTACGGCATGGGCGGGCCGACCGCCAAGTGGAACCTTGCCTGGTTGTGTTCGGTGCACCACCGACGAAAAGCCCAGGGCTGGCATCTCGGCCCGTCCGACCCCGCCACCCGGAAGCGACCCCTCGACCCACCGGGCGCCTCATGCGCGGCCTGACCTCGTGGCACCGGTCGCCCGGGCCTGGACCGGAACCCCGCGCGCTGATCACGCGCTCAGATGAAGGTGGTGTCGGCGGTGAGGCCGAGGTCGGGGACGCCGCCGGTGATGATCGGCTGGCAGTTGCCGTAGCCCACCGCACCACCGCCGTCGGCGCTGTTGTCGGTCACGCGGACGACGGTGTCGCGGATCTGGTGGAGGCGCTCGGCCGCGGCGCGGTCGCTGCAGTCGGGGATGCGTTCGCCGTCGACGTGCAACGCGCCGCGCCATTCGCCGTGGTGATGCCCGTCGAAGCCGAAGTAGAGACCGGCACCGAGGTGGAAGCCGGTGTCGGACACCACCTCGATCTCGAGCGGGCGAACCGTCCCGTCGGCGGTCGTTGCGAACACCCGACCGCCCCGGAGGCGGCGGTTCACCGGGTCGAAAGTGAGGTCGGGCTCGAGGTCGGACCAGGGCGTGTAGCCGCCGTCGGGCTGCTCGATGCCACCCATGACCTTCTTGCTCCCGTACCCGGGCGCGGAGACGATCTGGTAGTGGAGCATCATCCCGTAGCGCGAGCCGTCGGCTCGTTCCATGAGGATCGGTGACCAGATCATGGCGAACGACACGCCGGGGATCGCGAGCATGTCGAACGGCTCGGTGTCGGCGAGGGGCTGGCCGACGTCGTAGCGGACGCCCCAGGAGTGGTCACGGGTCGACACCCACGAGTCGGAGTCGAACTCGGTCCGTTCACCGTCGATCTCGACCCACCCGGAGCCGGCGCCGATCTGGTGGTAGCGGACGAGGTCGGAGGAGACGCGGTACCCGGCACGGGTGTTCGTCCGGTCCTCGAGGAACGGTCGCACCGCGGCCTCGAAGACCCAGTCGAACGCGATCGGCTGCGCGTCGTTGGCATCGAGTGCGAAGCGGACCCGCTGCATCGGTTCGAGTACCTCGTAGCGGATCGGACCGATCACGGTGAGCTCCGGTTCGGGTGCGAGGCGACGGCTCGACCGAACGGTGATCTGCTCGACACCGCGGGAGATCCCCGCGTACGCGTCCATCACGTTGCGGTTGGTGTACTTGCCGAGGCCGAAAGCGAGCTGGAGGCTGCCGTCGCGCGCCGCGGTCATCGCGCACACCTTCTCGGTCCACGACGGATCGCTCGAACTCACGGTGGCGAACGTGTCGGGGATCTGGTGCGAGAACCCCTCGTCGGCCGGGATCAGGGGTCCGATCGTGGTCACGCCGGGGCTCCGATCATCTCCCGGAGCAGCACCCGGTGCAGAACGAGCTCGTCGGGATCGGCGGGCAGCTCCTGCTCACCGAAGTGGATCCCCCGCAACGTCACCCGGGCCATCACGATCGCGTGGCGCAGCGCGGCGTAGACCTCGTAGAACTCGAGGTTCCTAGGCGCGACCCCGGAGGCCGCCTCGTAGGTGGCTGCGACGTCTTCTCGTCGCATGAAGTGCGGCATGCCCGGTAGCTCGATCTGTTGCGCGACGTGCTCGAAGAAGTCGTGGATGAAGATCATCCAGCCGATGTCGACCTCGCGCGGCCCGACCGCGGCCATCTCCCAGTCGAGC
>JBBRHS010000386.1:0-3262 GCA_038222385.1 Acidimicrobiia bacterium | reverse complement strand
GATATTATCGTGGTCACTGCACTGGAAGTTTAAGGGATTGATTGGCGCCATCCGAGGACCGGCCAACGGGTGCCGTTTCTGGAAATGTTTAACTCGGGGACAAATGACGCCGGAAGGAGTGGAGCCGGCGGACACGCGCCGCCGACGGTGCAGTGCCGGGCGATCGAGCCGGCGCAGCGGATTCGACCATCGCCAGGGTCAGGGTCGGGCCACGACCATCAGGTCGGCGGCGACCCCCGGCAGTCGGGCAGCGAGGCGGTCGAGTGGCCTCGCGACGCTCGGGAGGTCGTGGTACGGCGCCCCCTCGACCGAGACCACGGTGAAGCCGTGGGCGGCCAGGAACTCCCGCAGCGCCCGCCAGGTGAACAGGCGGAGGTGGCCGACCACCTCGGAACCGGGCCGGCCGTAGATCCCCGAGTACCCGACCTCTGAGAATGCGGGTTGGAGCCCGGCGAGCAGCGCGAGCCGGTTGAACCAGGCTGCGAGGTTCGGGGTCGACAGCACCAGCATCCCGTCGGCCTGCAGGACCCGGTGGATCTCGTCGAGCAACCCGTCGGTGTCGACGATGTGCTCGATCACCTCGTCGCACATGACCACGTCGAGCGAGCCGTTCGCGAACGGGAGCACCGCGCCGTCGACAGACGCGTACACCGGCTGCATCCCCCGACCGGCTGCCGCGACGAGGCCCTTGGTCGACAGGTCGACGCCGATCACCTGGCTGGCCCCGAGCGTCGTTGCAACGCGCGTCGACCACGCGCCCGACGCGCAGCCGAGGTCGAGGAAGCGTGGCGACGGCGGGAGCTGACCGGCCAGTCCGCGCAGCTGGGTGAGCTGGAGCTCGTAGCGGGGGAACTCGCCCGCGTCACCGTCGGGGGCGGTCTCGTAGAACCTGCGGAGCGCGCTCCACCTGCGGCCCGGCTTCGCGCTCGTCGGCTCGGTCACGGGTTACAGGTTGTCGCCGCGGAAGAGCTCGCTGACCGACTTGTCGCCGAACACCGCGCCGAGGACCTCGGCCACGATCGGTGCGATCGACAGCACCGTGAGGGTGTCGAAGCGCTTCTCGTCGGAGATCGGCAGGGTGTTCGTGACCACGACCTCGCGCACCCGGGCGTTCTTCAGCCGGTCGACGGCCGGGCCCGAGAGCAGGCCGTGGGTCGCGGCGATGATCACGGATGCCGCGCCGCGGTCCATGAGCAGCTCCGCTCCGGCCGTGATCGAGCCGGCGGTGTCGATCATGTCGTCGATGAGCACGCAGTGCCGACCCTCGATCATGCCGACGACGTCGTTCGCCACCGCGATGTTGTGCGTGCCCTTCGGACGGCTCTTGTCGACGAACGCAAGCTCGGCCTCGACGTCGAGACAGTTCGCGAACCGGCGGGCGAGCTTGCCGCCACCAGCGTCGGGTGCGACGACCGTGACCTCACCCTCGACCTGGGTCGCGACGTAGTCGGCCAGCAGAGGCACGGCGGTGAGGTGATCGACGGGGAAGTCGAAGAAGCCCTGGATCTGGCCGGTGTGCAGGTCGACCGACACCACCCGATCGGCGCCCGCCACGGTGAGCAGGTCGGCGAGCAGGCGGGCGGTGATCGGCTCGCGCCCCGCGGCCTTGCGGTCCTGGCGGGCGTACCCGTAGAAGGGGCAGACGGCGGTGATGCGTTTCGCCGACGCGCGCTTCGCGGCGTCGATCATGATCAGCTGCTCGAAGATGCGGTCGTTGATCGGCTCACAGTGCGTCTGGAGCACGAACACATCGGCGCCCCGCATGTTCTCGTCGTAGCGGCAGTAGAGCTCGCCGTTGGCGAAGCTCGAGAGCGTCACCGACGAGAGCGGGACGTCGAGGCTCTCGGCGATCTCCTCGGAGAGCGACGGGTGGCCGCTCCCGGCGAAGAGCATCAGCCGCTTGTGGGGAACCAGCTCCATGCGGTCATCCTGGCACGCCGTGGCCGGTCAGTCGTCGGGGTTGTCGGCAACCTGACGAGCGACCCAACCTTCGTCGTTCTTCGCGGGCACGCCCTTGGCGAGCGCACCCGGCGGCACATCGCGGTTCACGACCGCCCCCGCTCCCGTGTAGGCGCCGTCACCGACCTCGACCGGCGCCACGAGCACGGTGTTCGACGCGATCCTCGCGTCGGCGCCGACCTTCGTGCGGTGCTTGCGGGTGCCGTCGTAGTTGGCGGTGATGGTGCCCGCCCCGATGTTCGCCCGGTCGCCGATCTCGGCGTCGCCGATGTACGCGAGGTGGGGCACCTTGGCGCCCTCACCGATGTCGGCGTTCTTCATCTCGACGAACCCGCCGACGTGGGCCCCGTCGGCGATGCGGGTCCCGGGGCGGAGATGGGCGAACGGGCCGACGGTGACGTCGTTGCCGATCTCGGCTTCCGTCGCGACGACCTGGCGAAGCTCGCACCGCTCGCCGACGACCGTGTCGATCAAGCGGCTGTCGGGCCCGACGACCGAACCGGCTCCGATCACCGTGCGACCCTCGAGGATCGTGCCGGGCAGGAGCTTCACGTCGGGTTCGAGCTCGACCGAGGCATCGACGTAGGTGCGGGCCGGATCGACCATGCCGACACCCTCACGCATCCACCGATCGTTGATCCGCTCCCGCAGCACCGTTTCCGCGGCGGCGAGCTGGGCCCGGTTGTTCACGTGGAGCGCCGCGGTCGCGTCGTCGGCCGGGACCGCCACCACCGTGTGTCCGGTCTGACGCAGCACCTCGAGCACGTCGGTCAGGTAGTACTCGCCCTGCGCGTTCTCCGGGCTCAACCGCCGCAACGCCGGCGCGAGGAGCCCCCGCCGGAAGCAGTAGATCGACGTGTTCACCTCGTCGATCGCGAGTTCTTCCTCGGATGCGTCGCTGCGCTCGACGACCCGGTCGAGGCGACCCTTCTCGTCGCGCACGACCCGTCCGAAGTCGACGGTGGTCTCGTCGAGGGCGGCAGTGAGCACCGTCGCGGCTGCATCGCGTTCGCGGTGCTCGGTGGCGAGCAGTGCCAGCACCTCCGGCCGGACGAGGGGGGCATCGCCGGGCATGACGATGATGTCGCCGTCGGTGTCGGGGTCGTCGGCGAACGCGGTGAGGGCCACGCTCGCGGCGTCGCCGGTTCCGCGCTGCACCCGCTGCTCCACGAACTCGATCGGCATCTCGGTGGCCACCTGCTCGTGGAGCGTCTTGGTCACCCGTTCGGCGCCGTGGCCCACGACCACGACGACGCGCTCGAGCGGGAGCGCGATCAGCGCATCGACCACGTGCAGCAACATC
>JBBRHS010000385.1:0-3299 GCA_038222385.1 Acidimicrobiia bacterium | reverse complement strand
CGCAGCACAAAGAGGATCGCGAGCCAGGCGGTACTGGTGGCGACCTCCACGCGCTCGTCGATGTTGAACACGGGACCGCGGCCGGCGCGCATCTGGTCGACGATGCGGAAGTTGAGGAAGGCGTCCTCGAACACCCAGCGCTTCGCCCACCCCATCACGAGAAGGAGCGCGACCGGAGCGAGGAAGAGCAGATTCGAGACGACTCGACGGTCCGGTCCGGTCCGCATCAGATTCCGGTCGAGGCGCCTTCGCTCCGGGGGTCGACGGCCACGGCGTATCCGTTGCCGGTCAGCTCGATGGCGTGCGCATGACCCATCCCGCTGTCGAACGCCGGGGCGGTCCGCACGTCGTGGCCGAGCTCGGCGAGACCATCGACCAACGCCGGGTCGGCCCGACGCTCGATGTGCAGGCTCCAGTCTCCCGGCTCGAGCCGCCACCGCGGCGCGTGGATCGCCGCCTGCACGTCGAGTCCGGCGTCGATACGGCCACCAAGGACCTGCGGGTGGATCTGGGCCTGCGCGTCGCCTCCCATGCTGCCGAAGACGAGCCAGGGAACGCCGTCGCGCAGCGCCATCGCCGGGATGAGGGTGTGCATCGGTCGCTTGCCGGGCGCGATCACGTTCACCGAATCCGGGTCGAGCGAGAACGAGGCACCGCGATTGTGGAGGTTGATCCCCCACTCTGGTACGTGCAGCCCCGAACCGAACGCGAAGAAGTTCGACTGGATGAGGCTGATCAGCAGACCGTCGCCGTCGGTCGCGCACAGGTACGCCGTCCCGCCGCGGTGAGCGACACCCGCGGCGGCATCGAACGCGCGTCGAGGGTCGATCGCCGATCGGTGCGCGTCGATCCACCCTGGTTCGAGGAGGGAGTCGGCCGAGCGGGGCATGTGGTCGGGATCGCTCACGTGGTCGTCGCGGTCGAGGAGCGCGCGCTTCGTGGCCTCGACCATCAGGTGGGTGCGCGCCACCGGATCGAGCGAAGCGAGATCGAAGCCGTCGAGGATCCGGAGCACTTCGAGCGCGATGACGCCCTGGGTCGGCGGTGGGAGCTCGGCGACCTCGACGTCGCGGTACGAGGCGCGCAGCGGGGTGCACCACTCCCCCCGGTGCGCGGCGAGATCGTCGGTGGTGAGAAAGCCCCCTTCGGTCTGCACCGTCTCCGCGATCGCTCCGGCCACCGGGCCCTGGTAGTAGGCGTCGGGACCGTCGGCGGCGAGGAGCTCGATGAGTCGCGCGAGAGCAGGTTGGCGCAACACGTCGCCGGTTTTCAGACCGCCGTACACCGATCGCCATGCGGGGAACCCGCCGAAGATCGTCTCGCTTCCCGCGAAGGTCTGTTGCCCGGTCGGGGTGATCTCGAAGCCGTCGCGGGCGAGGCGGATCGCGGCGGTCGCGAGGTCTCCGAAGCTGCGGGTCCCCCACCGCTCGAGCAACGTGAACCAGCCTTCGACCGCCTGCGGAACGGTGACCGTGTGCGGGCCGAGGCCGGGGGCCTTCCGGCCGTGGTCGAGCGAGCGGTAGGGCCGGGGGACGTGCGCGCCCGTGGTCGCGCCGCGCACCGCGTCCGGAGTCGACGCCGCCGGGGCCCGGCCCGCGCCGAGATAGCCGTTGAGGTCGCCGTCCCAGACGATGGAGAAGAGGTCGCCGCCGTAGCCGCACAGATACGGGCTGACCACGCCCAGGGCGAGGTTCGCGGCCACGATCGCATCGACGGCGTTGCCGCCCGTGGCCAGGACCTCCGACCCGACAGCAGTGGCGAGGTAGTGCGGGGTCGCCAGCGCGGCCCGGCGGTACCGAGCGGCCGCGGCGATTCGGGGCGGGATGGCGTCCATGCCCGATCCTCTCACCGGAGACCCAGCCGGAGACACAGCCGGAGTCGACCATCAAGCCGGAGACGCAGCCGGAGGCGCCGGACAGGTGAGCGGTCGAGGCGCCGCAGGCGGAGTCGACCATCAAGCCGCGCGAGGATCCCTGGGTGCCTGATCCGAACGATGTCGTCGACACCCGTGTCCGTCGGGCGCTGTACCAGTTCGTCTTCTCGGCGCTCGAGGGTCCGAGGGCCCCGCTCGACGAGGTCGCCGCGCACCACGTCCTCGGCGAACCGATCCCTTATGCCGAAGCGGCCGCGGCCGTCTACGAGCCGTTCACCGTCGGCAGCCCCTGGGGTCCGGCATGGTCGACCACGTGGTTCCGCCTGCGGGGTCGGGTGCCGGCCGAGTGGACCGGTGAGGAAGTCGCGCTCGCGTTCGTGATCGGGGGTGCCGGCAGCACCGGGTTCGGCGCCGAGGCCCAGGTCTGGGACGGCGGCAGTCCGACGCAGGGCATCTCGCCGAACCACCGTCGGTACCGCATCGTGAGGAACGCCGAAGGCAACGAGGTCGTCGACCTGTTCGTCGAGGCCGCAGCCAACCCCAAATCACCGTTCGGGTCGAGCGACTGGCCGCTGCTCATGCCCGAGCCCGAGGGCCCCCCACTCTTCCGACTCCATCGCGCCGAGCTCGTGGTCGTGCAACGCGAGGTCGGCGCGTTCGCCCACGACTTCCGCGTGCTCGTCGAGTTGCTCGGCAACCTCGCGGCCGACGATCCCCGCACCGCGCGGATCCGCCACCACCTCAACGCCGCGTGCAACGCGCTCGATCTCGCCGACGTCGCGGGCACGTTCCGCGCTGCATGGCCGCCCCTCCAGGAGGCGCTCGACGCGCCGGCGGCGGCGCACACCCACGTGGTCCACGCCACCGGCCACGCCCATCTCGACACCGCATGGCTGTGGCCCCTGCGTGAGACGGTCCGCAAGTGTGCCCGGACGTTCAGCACCGCAGTCCGACTCATGGACGACCACCCGGAGTACACGTTCGCCTGCTCGCAGGCCCAGCACCTCGCGTGGATGAAGGACCGGTATCCCGATCTCTTCGAGCGCATCAAGGCCAAGGTCGCGACCGGCCAGTTCGAACCCACCGGGAGCATGTGGGTCGAGCCCGACTGCAACGTCCCCTCGGGTGAGTCGCTCGTGCGTCAGATCGTCTACGGGAAGCGCTTCTACCTCGACGAGTTCGGCATCGAGACCCGCGACGTGTGGCTCCCCGACGTGTTCGGTTACTCGGCCGCGCTCCCCCAGATCATGCGACGGGCCGGGATCGACTGGTTCCTCACCCAGAAGCTCTCGTGGAACCAGTACAACGACCTCCCCCACCACAGCTTCACCTGGGAGGGGATCGACGGTTCGCGGGTGTTCACCCACTTCCCACCGGCCGAGACCTACAACGGCGACGGTTCGGTCGAGCAGCTGCGCTTCGGGGT
>JBBRHS010000384.1:0-3302 GCA_038222385.1 Acidimicrobiia bacterium | reverse complement strand
CGACAACGAGAGTGGGGACCACACTGTCCCCACTAGCAACAATCCCGTGCGTCGACACGACTGTGCGACACCCGGGGATCGGCACAAACCCTACTGATCCTTGACTCGCCTTTGCCAGCTTTGGCCGAGAACCGTGCCTGGGCAGGGATTTCTCCGGAACGCTCCGCCGGGTCTACGCGGGGGCGACGGCCCAGCCCGGGGTGGGTGGGGGACCACCGGCCGACGACAGCTGGGGGTGGCTCCAGCTCATCGCGGTCGCGATCCCGGTGGCGATCCTCTGCCACGCAGGTGCGTCCCAGCCCTCCGCGGCACCGACCAGCGTGGTGTCCTGGCGGAGGTGGACGAACGCCGGGAGGTGCTCGAGCCCGAGACTGTTCACGAACGCACGGTCTGGGTCGACGAACACGAGGTACTGGTCGGCGTCGTCGCCGAGGATGCGCCGCGTCACCGCGGCGTTCCCGGTGACGCAGACCGCGGTGCGACAGTCGGCGTCGCCCAACACCTTGAAGATGGTGGAGATGACCGGTCGCCACTCCGACGCCTCGGGACGGTCGGGCAGCACGACGAGGCAGAGGTGGAACATGGTGAGCCAGTCGTCGAGCGTTCGGGTGGTGCCCGCGAGGTTGGTCAGCTCGAGCGTCGGGTCGGGGTTCTTGGCCATCGCCGGAACGCTAGCGCGAGGGCTCGGTAGTCTCCGGGCCCGAGCCCATGGAGCAAGGGCAGCCGGACGAGCGGAGCACCCGTGAGCAGACGTGACCAGATCAAGATGACCGACGTAGAGATCGAGGCGTTCCTCGACTCCGGCCGCGACCTCCAGGTCGCGTCGATCAACGGCGACGGCACGCCGCACCTCGTGACCATGTGGTACGTCGTGCGCGACGGCGATGTCGCGTTCTGGACCTACGGCAAGTCGCAGAAGGTCGTGAACCTCAAGCGCGACCCGCGCCTGACCGTGCTCGTCGCGACGGGTGACGCGTACGAGGAGCTGCGCGGCGTCTCGATCGCCGGCACCGCCGAGGTCATCGAGGACACCGACGAGGTGCTGAGCTACGGCCTGCAGATCTTCGAGAAGTACTGGGGCGGCGGTACCGAGGACGAGGCCGTGCGCGCCGGCGTGCAGCAGCAGGCGCTCAAGCGGGTGGTCTTGCTCGTGAAGGCCGACACCGTGGTCACCTGGGACCACTCGAAGCTCGCCGGCGCCTACTGAACGGCGGGCGAAGCCTGGTGCGCGGTGCCCAGTGCGCGGTTCGGATCAGCCGAGACCGATCGCGCGCAGCATCGACGGCGGCATGCCGTCGTCGCCATCGCGCAGCATCGCGGCCTTCTCGATGTTGATCGCGTCGCGGTCGCGTTCGAGCCACGTGTCCCACGGACCGGGCGGTACGGACCCGTGTACGCAGTGCCGCAGGTACGCCTGGAGCGCGCGCACGTCGTCGGCGCCACCGATCGGTCCGTGGCCCGGGACGATCACGTCGGCGAGGTCGGCCAGCACCTCGAGGGTGTCGGCCCACGTCGCCGGGTCGCCCTGGAACGCGAGCGGCGTGACGCCGAAGAAGCAGAGGTCGCCGGCGAAGAGCACGTCGGCGTCGGCGACGAGCACCATGAGGTCGCCCGCGGTGTGCCCGGTCGCGGGCAGGACCTCGACCCGCGCGGTGAGCTGCGCGGCGTCGTCGACGAGGTGCGAGACCGGCCGGGTCCCGAGCTCGTCGAGCTCGTCGAGCTCGTCGACGAACGCGGGCATGAACGCCTTGTACGCGTCGAGCGGCATGGGCTGGTCGAGCAGCGTGCTGGTCGCGGGCGAGCCGAGGATCATCGCGTTGCGGAACATCTGCGTGCCGCCGACGTGATCGACGTGGGCGTGGGTGAGCACGACCCGCTTCACCGGTAGCTCCAGTTCGGCGATCGCAGCCCCGAACGGTTCCCACTGGGAGCGCACCATCATCGTGTCGATCACGGTGAGCCCGTCGTCGTCGACGACCACGCCGGCGTTGGAGACCCCCGATTCGCCACCCGGCTGCAGCCACGCGAACACGCCGTCGCCGACGGGGTGGAGCGTGCGGAACGGGACTGCGGTCACCTACGAGAGGCTATCGGCCGGCCAACAATTCCTTCACAATCCGTGTCTAGGGTGCGGCGCATGCTCGCGGATGTGCTCGCGAAGTCGAAGTCCCGTCTGGTTGCCCTCGTGGCGGGTGCCGGCTTCGCCGCCGCCGGTCTCGCCGCCTGTGTCGCGCCGATCACCCCGAGCGTCGTGTACCGGCAGTCGACCTTCGAGGGCTTCGACGTGACCTCGTACGTACCCGAGAACCCGACCGGCATGATCTACCTCTTCCACGGGAGCGGAGGCAGCGGTACCAACTTCGCCACCAAGGTCGACACCGTCGACGTCTTGAACCGCTTCGTCGCGGAGGGGTACGGGTTCGTCTCGACCTCGAGCACCGAGCGCACGGACGACATGCGTTGGGAGCAAGGCAACCCGTCGTTGACCACCAATCCCGACCTCGCTCGGCTCGTGCGGTTGCAGGCCCACCTCGTCGCGACCACTCCGCTCGAGAGCACCACGCCGCTGGCCGGTATCGGCATGTCGAACGGATCGCGCTTCGTCACCCTCTGGGGCGAGACCTGGAACGACGCGGGCTACCCGGTGGAGGTGATCTGGGCCAGTCACGGCAAGATCGCCGAACCGGTCGTCGCGTCGGGCGGCCTGACCATCCCGACCGTGTTCTCGACCTCGGTGAACGACTTCACCTCTCCACCGTTCGCCATTGCCGTCGGCTACCAGCTGACACTGCAAGCGGGCACGCCTGCCATCTACCTCTCCTCGCAGGAGAAGACGCTCACTGCGCCGCCGTACCTCCGCATCCCGGGGATCGATCCCACCGAGGCGAACTTGATCGTCGCGGCGCTGAAGGCGACCGGGGTGTGGAACGCGCAGGGTGTCCGCGTCGTCCCGAACATCCAGGTCGCGGTCAACCAGGCGAGCACCGCGGTGTTGCCGGCGTCGATCTACGCCGACGGACTCGCAAACGACGTCTCCAACGCGACCGCCCGTGTGTTGGCCGCCCACCAGTTCACCTCGGAGTTCCTCACCCAGGTCGACGCGTTCTTCGGCACCTACATCCCCTGAGGCATTCCCTGAGGCGTCTCCCCCGAGGCGTCTCCCCCGAGGAACGGCCCGGGTTGGAGCGGCCGGGGCGGTCGTCGTAGCCTCCGGCCATGTCTGAACGCAGTCGCAACCTGCCCCGTCGATCCTGCCTCTCGGTTCCCGGCTCGAGCGAGAAGATGCTCGGCAAGGGCCCGAA
>JBBRHS010000383.1:0-3314 GCA_038222385.1 Acidimicrobiia bacterium | reverse complement strand
CACGAGCCCGCACCTCCGTCGGGTCAACGAACGCATCTCCTGGAACGGGGACCCGATCCTCGACGTGCAGCTCGATGCGCTGTTGGCGCTGATCGCCGAGCTGGAGCCCACGCTCGCCGAGCGGGGACTCGACCGGCCGAGTTGGTTCGAGATCCTCACCGCGGCGGCGCTCACCTGGTTCGCCGACATCGCGGTCGACGTCGCGGTGGTCGAGGTGGGACTCGGCGGCACGTGGGATTCGACGAACGTGGTCGACGCCGCGGTCGCCGTCGTCACCAACGTCAGCATCGACCATGTCGAGTATCTCGGTCCGACGCGGGCCGACATCGCGTCGGAGAAGGCCGGCATCATCGGACCGGGGTCGACCCTCGTGCTCGGCGAGACCGATCCGGAGCTGGTCCCGATCTTCGCGGCTCGCGACCCTGAACGGATCGTGCTCCGCGACCGCGATTTCGAGGTCGTGTCCGACCGCGTCGCGCACGGCGGTCGTCTCGTCGACTTCCGCACGCCGGACGCGACCTACGACGAACTGCTCGTGCCGCTCCACGGCGCGTATCAGGCCGTGAACGCGTCGACCGCGCTCACCGCCGCGGAGTGCTTCATCGGCCGGGCCCTCGATCCCGACGTCGTCGAGGCTGCGTGCCGCAGCTTCTCGTCGCCCGGTCGCCTCGAGGTCGTCGGCCACCAGCCGCTGGTGCTGCTCGACGGCGCGCACAACGTCGCGGGCGCGCACGCGCTCGTCGACGCGCTGGCCGAGGAGTTCCCCGAAGCGGCGCGCACGCTCGTCGTCGGCCTGCTGCGCGAGAAGGACCCGTACGAGATGCTGGAAGCACTGGCCGCGACCGGGGCGGCCCAGATCGTGTGTTGTCGGGCGCCCAGCCCGCGCGCCCTCGATCCCGGCGCGATCGCGGCGGCCGCGATCGACCTCGGTGTCGACCCGCAGCGGGTCCACGTGGCCGAGCTCGTCTCCGAGGGCCTCGCCCGGGCGCTCGCGCTCACCCCGCCCGAGGGTGAGGTCGTCGTGACCGGCTCCCTCTACGTGGTCGGCGCCGCCCGCTCCGTGCTCGTACCCAACTGACATCCATTGGAGCAGCCCGCGCTTCGCCCCGTGAGCCCGCGGTTGCGCGGGACGGGGTCAGGGATGTCCCGAGTGCACCAACGGAGGCTCGAACCGGTAGCCTCACCCGCCTTATGAGCGACAGGACCTTCGTCATCTGCAAGCCCGACGCCGTCGCACGCGGCCTCGTCGGGGAGATCATCGGCCGGTTCGAGGCCAAGGGCCTCACCCTGGTCGCGGCGGAGCTCCGCACCATCGACGACGCCACGGCCCGGACGCACTACGGCGAGCACGACGGCAAGCCCTTCTTCGCCGATCTCGTGGCGTTCATCACCCGGAGCCCGGCCCTGCTGATGGTGCTCGAGGGGCCCGAGGCGTTCAAGGTGGTGCGCACGCTCATGGGTGCGACGAACCCCCGCGAAGCGGCACCGGGCACGATCCGTGGCGACCTCGCGATCGAGATGACCGAGAACCTGGTCCACGGCTCCGACTCGCCCGAGTCGGCCGCCCGCGAGATCGCGCTGTTCTTTCCCGGCGCGGGGTGAGCGCAGGCGGAGGCACGGACAGGGCCGCGGGCGTCGGTGCGGGTGGGCGATCGAGTGCCGCAGCCGGAGTGAACCATCGTGACGCCTGGAATCAGAGTGGGAAAGGCCGTACCCTTGGCGCGATCCGCCCCCGCCGCTCGTCCCGTTCCCACCAGCCTCGACTCGGCGATCCCACTTCGGGCCCGCGACGCCTCCCAGGAGGCCGACCCGCGAGCGAACCCTGGTACTCACCGATCGTCGGCCGTGACATGGCCGTCGACCTCGGGACGGCGAACACGCTCGTGTACGTGCGCGGCCGCGGGATCGTGCTCGACGAGCCGTCGGTGGTCGCGATCAACACCAAGGACGGCCGTCCGCTCGCGGTCGGCGCCGAAGCCAAGCGGATGATCGGCCGGACGCCCAGCCACATCCAGGCGATCAGACCCTTGAAGGACGGCGTGATCGCCGACTTCGACATCTGCGAGAAGATGCTCCGCTACTTCATCCAGCGGGTGCACCAACGCCGCTGGGCGAAGCCGCGCATCGTGATCTGCGTCCCCTCGGGGATCACGGGTGTGGAGCAGCGCGCGGTGCAGGAAGCCGCCGAGTACGCGGGCGCGCGCAAGCCCGCGTTCATCATCGAGGAACCGATGGCCGCCGCGATCGGCGCCGGACTTCCCGTGCACGAGCCGGCCGGCAACATGGTCGTCGACGTGGGCGGCGGCACCACCGAGGTCGCGGTCATCTCGCTCGGCGGCATCGTGGCGAGCGAGTCGATCCGCATCGGCGGCGACGAGTTCGACGAGTCGATCATCAACTTCGTGAAGAAGGAGTACTCCCTCGCGCTCGGCGAACGTACCTCCGAGGAGATCAAGGTCGCGCTCGGCAGCGCGTACCCGCTCGAGGAGGAGCTCTACGCCGAGATCCGGGGACGCGATCTCGTCACGGGTCTGCCGAAGACGATCGTCGTGTCGACGGAGGAGATCAGGGAAGCGATCGAGGAGCCGGTGTCGGCGATCGTCGACGCGGTGAAGGTCACGCTCGACAAGACTCCGCCGGAGCTCGCCGCCGACATCATGGAGCGGGGCATCGTGATCACCGGCGGAGGGGCGATGCTCCACGGCCTCGACGCCCGCCTCGCCGACGAGACCGGCATGCCCATCGTGATCGCGAAGAACCCGCTGCATTCCGTCGTGATCGGCTCCGGACAGTGCCTCGAGGAGTTCGACGCCCTCAAGCAAGTCCTCATCTCCTCGCAGAACGGCTGACCCCGAGGGGTTCACGAGCTCGTGGTCGTCTCCCGACGTAGTAGTCGCCGCCGGTCGGTGCTCGTGCTCCTCGTGCTCACCGCGGTCACGTTGATCACGCTCGACCAGCGGGGCGCGGGCGGTGGGCTCATCTCCGGCGCGCGTGACGGCGCGCGCGACGCGATCGCCCCGGTCCAGACCGCGGTCGACGACGCATTCCGGCCGATCGGCGACTGGTGGAGCGGTGTCAGCGACAGCGCGGGGCTGAAGAGCGAGAACTCGCGGCTCCGCAAGCAACTGGCCGACGCTCGCAGCCGGGCCCTGGCGGCGGGACCCGCGCGGCGCGAGAACGAGGAGTTGAAGCAACTCACGCAACTGCCGTTCATCGGAGGCATCCCCACGGTGGTGACACAGATCGTCTCCGCCTCTCCGGGGAACTTCGTGTCGAGTGTGGAACTGAACAAGGGAACCGACGCCGGGATCGCA
>JBBRHS010000382.1:0-3326 GCA_038222385.1 Acidimicrobiia bacterium | reverse complement strand
AGCTCACACCCGCGGTGAAGGAGAAGATCCTGAGCACGAACGCGGCGCGCCTCTACGGCGTCGACCCGCGACCGCGCGACGACGGCGCCTGGATCGCCGAGGCCGCCCGCGCGCTCGAGGCGCGCGCCTAGCGTCAGTGGTTATGTGGAGCGAACGGGGACGGACCACCGTGAGCCACTCCGATGAGTGAGCGGAGCAGTGCAGAATGGTGGCGGGAAGCAGTGCTCTACCAGATCTACCCGCGGAGCTTCGCCGACTCGAACGGCGACGGGGTCGGTGATCTGCGCGGGATCATCGACCGCCTCGATCATCTGGCCTGGCTCGGGATCGACGGCATCTGGCTCGACCCGATCACGGTGTCGCCGAACGCCGACTGGGGCTACGACGTTGCCGACTTCACCGCCGTCGAGCCGAGCCTCGGCACCCTCGCCGACGCCGACGAGCTGATCGCCGAGGCCGGCCGGCGTGGCATCCGGATCATTCTCGACATCGTCCCGAACCACACGAGCATTGAGCACCCGTGGTTCAGCGCGTCGCGCTCGTCGCGCGACGACCCGAAGCGCGACTGGTTCGTGTGGGTCGACCCCGCGGCCGATGGTGGCCCCCCGAGCAACTGGCAGAGCAACTTCGGCGGACCCGCGTGGACCCTCGACCACACGACCGGTCAGTACTACCTCCACAACTTCACCCCGGGTCAGCCCGACCTCAACTGGTGGAACGAGGAGGTGCGGGCCGAGTTCGATCGGATCCTGCGCTTCTGGTTCGACTGCGGCGTCGCCGGCTTTCGGATCGACGTCGCTCACATGGTCGTGAAGGACCGCGACCTGCGCGACAATCCGCCCGCCACCGGAGCCGACCCGTTCCTCGACCGGGTGATGGGTCAGCGGCAGGTCTACAACGCGAACCGGCCCGAGGTGCACGAGGTCCACCGGCGATGGCGGAGCGTCGCGGAGGAGTACGACCCGCCGAGGCTTCTCGTCGGCGAGACGTTCGTCCACGACGTCGAGGTCATGGCCTCGTACTACGGCGCCGGCGACCAGCTCCAGCTCTGCTTCAACATCCCGCTCGTGCAACGCCCGTTCGAACTCGACGCGTTGCGCGAAGTCGTGGAAGCAACCGAGCGGGCGATCCCCCCGGGGTCGTGGCCGGTCTGGACCGGCGGCAACCACGACGTCTCCCGCTTCCCGACCCGCTGGGGCGGCGGCGATCCGGCGAAGGCGCGCCTCGCCACGCTGATGGTGCTGACGCTGCGCGGCACCGCGTTTCTCTACTACGGCGACGAGCTCGGTCTCGTCGACACCGAGATCCCCGACGACCGGATCCTCGACCCGGTCGGCATCACGTTCCCCGGCTTCGGCCGTGATCCGGAACGCACGCCGATGCCGTGGTCGGCCGAGCCCGGCGCAGGGTTCACCGAGCCGGGCGTCGAGCCGTGGCTCCCGTTCGGTGATCTCGCCTCCGCCAACGTCGAGGACCAGCGTCGCGACCCGGGCTCGACCCTCTCGTTCACGCGCGACCTGATCCAGCTGCGGGCCGCAGTCCCGGATCTGCGCGGAGGCGCCTACGCAAGCGTGCCCGGCACCCCCGACGGTGTGTGGGCGTGGAAGCGCGGCGAGCGCGTGCTCGTCGTCCTCAACTTCGCCGACCACGAGCAGCCGGTCGACGGCGTCACCGGCCTCGTGCGCCTCACCACCACCCGCTCCCGCGAAGGCGACCGCGTCGAGGGCACCCTCGCCCTCAGCCCCGCCGAAGGCGCCGTCATCTGGCTCGACGCCCCCTGACGACCCTTTCCGTTGGTGCGATTGGGCCCCCTCTAGCGTGGACAATCGCACCAACGTGATCTCGGGTCAGGCGTGGGCGGCGGTCCAGGCGAGGACGGTGTCGGCGTCCCAGGTATTGACGATGCGCTCCTCGGGGACCTCGCACGCGACGGCCCGCTCGCAGCCGTAGGGCTGCCACGACAACTGGCCGGGCGCGTGGGCGTCGCTGTCGATCGAGAACAGCACGCCGGTCTCGACCGCGAGACTCAGGAGCCGGCGGGGCGGGTCGAGCCGTTCGGGACGCGAGTTGATCTCGACCGCGGTGTCGAACTCCCGGCACGCGGTGAACACCAGCTCGGCGTCGAACTCCGACTCGGGTCGGCCTCGTCCGAGCACGAGCCGACCGGTGCAGTGGCCGAGGATGTCGACGTGGGGGTTGGCGACCGCGGCGACCATGCGGTCGGTCATCGCCCGTTCGTCCATGCGGAGCTTCGAGTGCACGCTGGCGACGACCACGTCGAGCTCGGCGAGAAGGTCGTCTTCTTGGTCGAGCTTCCCGTCGTCGAGGATGTCGACCTCGATGCCCCGCAGGATGCGGAACGGTGCGAGCTCCTCGTTGAGCGCGTCGACCACGTCGAGCTGCTCCCGCAGACGCTCGGGCGTGAGGCCGTGGGCGATCTTGAGGCGGGGCGAGTGGTCGGTGAGGGCGACGTAGTCGTGGCCGAGCTCGATCGCGGCGCGCATCATCGTCTCGATTGGTGCGCCGCCGTCGGACCAGTCGGAGTGGGTGTGCAGGTCGCCCCGGAGCGCGGCCCGGAGCGGTCCGCCCGCGGCGAGCGCGCCGTCTTCGTCGACTTCGAGCCGTCCGAGGTAGGCGGGGGTACCTCCGGCCAGCGCCTCGGCGATCACGCGGGCGGTGCTGTCGCCGACGTTCGGCAGATCGCGGAGCCGCCCGGTGTCGGCGAGCTCGCGCAGCTCGTCGTCGGACCGGCTGCGGACCTCGTCGGCGGCGCGTCGGAACGCCTGGATCTTGTAGGTGGCTTCACGCCGGCGTTCCATGAGGAACGCGATCCGATCGAGGGCCTCGCCGGGAGTCACGCCTCGAACGTACCAAGCGCGAGACGGCCGATACCCGCCGCGGGGCTCCGAGGGGGTCCCGGATCCTGCACCCGTATACTCGGAACTTCGGGAGGGATGACTGAGTGGCCGAAAGTGCTCGCCTGCTAAGCGAGTAGGGGGTGTTAATCCTCCTCGAGGGTTCAAATCCCTCTCCCTCCGCCACTGTTGGAGCTGCATGACCGCATCACCTGACCACGTGACCGCCGCGGCACTCGCTGCTCTCGGCGCGTCCACGCTCGGCGAGTCGGGCGGGCTCCCCATGCGATCCCGTGTGCGCGCGGCCTGGCCGGGGGCCCGGTTGGCGGCCCCGGCCTACCCGGTCGTGTGCACCCCCGGCGACAACCTCGCGGTGCACGTCGCGGTCACGACCGCGCCCGAGGGCTCGGTGCTCGTGGTCGACGTCGGAAACATCGCGGAGCTCGGCTACTGGGGTGAGGTGCTCACCAC
>JBBRHS010000381.1:0-3333 GCA_038222385.1 Acidimicrobiia bacterium | reverse complement strand
GATGGGGGCGTCGGGGAGGGTTGCCGCCAACGGCCCCTGGAGGAAGCCGACGCGATCGTCGAGGAGCTCGAAGCGGTCGAAGCCGTCGCGCACGAGGTTGAGGTCGGCCCGGAAGCCGGCCACGCCCTGGCCGGGGAACGTCAGTGCTCCGTCGGCATCGGGTCCGGCGCGGAAGCGATCCGCGACGAAGACCCGACCGCCGGCCAGTTCGAACGCGTCGAGGTACGCGCGCATGAAGATGGCGCCGCCACCGCGGCCGGTGCCGCATTCGACGAGATCGCCGGTCAGCTCCTCGGTCCGGAGGGTGTCGAGACATCCTTCGAGGTGGTCGAGGCGAGGGCGACCCATCGCGGTGTAGGGGAGGAACGACGACGAGGCTCCTGCGTCCGGGCCGGCCGGACCCGTGCGGTTGCGGACCACGCGCCGGTACGCGATCTGGTCGTTGCGAGCCGGGTCGCGGACCTCGTTCGCGACCAGTGGACGCTTCTGGGTGATCACCGCGCTGAGCTGCTCGAAGCGCACCTCGTGGTCGAGGTAGTGCTCGTTGAGCAGAGCGGCCTTCACGACCCCCAGGTACCGGGCGTTGGCGCGGTCGAGTTGCTGGTCGCGCTGGAAGTAGACGTTGTGCTGGAAGATCATCGCCCGCAAGCGGACTGCTTCGGCCACCTCGAGCAGGTCGAACCGGCCCTCGGCGCTGTCGAGCCGGTCGAGCGCGGCCGCGAGCTCCGGCTGGCGAGCGAGGCGTTCCTCCTCGACGACGATCGCGAGCCCGAAGTAGATCGGTAGCACGACGACCCGCAACGGCTTGTCGTACTCCGCGACGAAGTCGTCGACGGCGGTCATCACCCCGTTGCGGGGACCGCCCTCGAGCACCGCGTTGTCCATCGTCGGGTTGAGGCCGCCGTTCTCGACGAGACGCTTCGAACCGGGGCGCATGCCCTTCCGGTCGAACGGCTGTCGGTACTCCTCCGGGATCTGGTCGGGGGAGTAGTACAGGTCGCGTCGGCCGTAGGGCCAGAGCACGTCGTGCAGGATCATGAGGGGGAGCGGCGCGCCGGCGCGTCGGGCCCCGTCGGCGAGGAGTCGCAGCTCGTTGTAGACCGTGTACCAGTTGTGGTCACCGTCGATGAGCGCCGCGTCGAGCGGCTCGAGCGTCGGGATCACATCGACGCTGAGCGCCTCGTGGAAGACGTAGCGCCCGGGGAACTGGCGCTCGTGCTCGCTCGGATCGAAGTCGGGGACCGGATCGACCACGTGCAGCTCGCACTCGGGGCCGAGATCGTTCAGCATCTTGACGGTGGTCTCGCCCCGGAGCGCGCCGATCTCGACGACGCGCCGGACCCGCGCCGCGTGGAGCAGCGGCCTGATGGCGACATCCCAGAGCGGGAACATGTGCGACTCGCCCCCTACGGTTCGCGGAACGGCGAAGCTATCAGCGGGATTACCATCACGGCCCAGCCGCCCACCACCCGAGGAGTCGCGATGTCGGGGGCCCCGACCTTCACCGACACCAACCTGTTGCGGGTCGGTGGCCACGACTTCCACTGCGAGCACCCGGCCGGGACCACACCCCCGGGCCGGTTCGCGGTGCTGAAGAACCCGGACCTCGTCGAGAACTACATCGGCACCATCCATGACCTCCGACCGGCCCGGATCGTGGAGCTCGGGATCAACCGCGGGGGGAGCACGGCGCTGCTCAGCGAGCTCGCACGACCGGAGAAGCTCGTCGCCGTCGAACTGAACGAGAACCCGGTGGCGATCCTCGACCGCTACATCGCCCAAGAGGAGCTCACCGACGTCGTCCGGCCGTACTACGGGGTCGACCAGTCCGACCGGAGCCGACTCGCAGAGATCATGACGGCCGAGTTCGCCGGGGCGCCGATCGATCTCGTCGTCGACGATGCCTCCCACCGCTACGAGCAGTCCCGCTCGTCGTTCGAGACGCTCTTCCCGCTGCTCCGGTCCGGTGGCCTCTTCGTGATCGAGGACTGGCGGTGCCAGCACCGGTTCGCCGACGGGTTGGCGGTCGGCGACGAACACCTCTCGGATCACCAGCGGGATGCGATCACCCGGCGCCTCGAAGCCATCGAAGCCGGTCGGGCGGGGCCGGAGGTGCCGCTCTCCCGACTGGTGCTCGAGTTGGTCCTGGCCCGGGCCTCGTCGACCGAGGCCGTCGCCGAACTGCGCATCGGCCCCGACTGGGCAGTCGCACGGCGGGGCCTCGGCGTGCTCGATGCGGCCTCGTTCCGCGTCGCCGACCTCTTCGAGGACCACTTCCACCTGCTCGGGGACCGCAGCTGACGGTCAGCCCGTGGGATCGGCAACGTCGGGGAAGAACTCCCAGGAGCCCGAGAAGTCCTTCCGGGTGAAGGCCACGCTGCCGGGATCGTGGGCGAGGATGCGGTCGGTGTACGGCCCGAGGAAGAAGTTCCCGAGCCCGATCCCGGCTCCCGAGCCGACGAGGCCGGGCGGAGTCGTGTCGAAGTAGGTCCGCCAGTACCGCTCGGACCAGAAGACCGCGCAGAGCTCGAGGAACGGGAAGTCGTCGAGGAAGACGTAGCCCTTGGGCTGGAGCTTCGGCCAGAGGTGGATGAGGCAGTCGTGGAGGCTCGCCTGGTAGTCGACGTCGAGGAAGCAGAGCACGACCGGCTCGGTGTGCTGCGACATGGTGTCGGCGTACCAGCCCTTCCGGAACGTGCAGACGTCGATCGCCCCGAACCGCCGCACGTGGTCACGCACGGTCTCGAGTGATCCGGCGAAGAGCCCGGTACCGAGCGGGTTGGCGATCGAGTCGCCGGGCGTCGGCGGCGGGAGGCCCTCGAACGAGTCGTAGACGAGCAGCTCCCGCCCCACGATCTCGCACACGAGGGAGAGGTTCGCGGTGGAACCGCCCTGGAAGCTCCCGCACTCGACCACGACCCCTTCGACCTCGGGGGGGATCTCGAGCAGCTTCGCGGCCATCGCGAGGTGGGCTTGCCACGAGGAGCCGGTGACGACCTTGCTCACCGTCCGACGCATCCGCCATGCGAGCTGAGCCTTGCGGGTGAGCGTCATGCCGTACGACGGGTGGATGCGGGGGCTGTAGAGGATGAAGAACGCCGCGGCCGGTGCGGTCCCGGCCCTCCACCCGCGCCGCAGGATCGCCGGCAGCATGAAGGCCTTGAACCGACGAGATGCCCGCCGAGCCTTCTGGCGGAACGTCTCCGGACGGTCGACCGGCGGGAGGTGGAAGAGTCGGCCCTTGTACTGGCGCCGGAGCTCCTTCTGTGACGGTTGGCGAGCCTCGGTGTCCATCTCGTGCTCCAGGAACGGGGAAGAAGGGGCCCTCGACTC
>JBBRHS010000380.1:0-3334 GCA_038222385.1 Acidimicrobiia bacterium | reverse complement strand
CACATGCACGTGCCCTGGACGCCGACGCGCACCAGCTTCCGATACGCGGCCGGCGACAAGGTCCATGAGGTCGCCGGGCCGAACATCGCCGGCGGCTTCCGCATGATCGCGACCTTCGACGGCCAACTCCCGGGCACCGGCGCGGCCGTCCTGTGCGAACAAGGGGACTGGATCTCCGGCTGGGCGTGGTACCTGATCGACGGTGAAGTGAAGTGGTGCATCGCCGGCAAGGGCGGGGCCCAGGTCGTGTGTGCCCCAGTGCCCTCGACCGCACGCGTGCTCGTCGCCGAAGGCACCGTCACGAACAGCCGACTCGAGGTCGCGCTCACAGCCGACGACACCGAGATCGCCCGCCGGAACCTCGACGTGCACCCTCCGCTCGCCTGGGCGCCCGACGGAGCATTCCTCACCATCGGCTACGCACGCCCGTTCCCGGTCAGCGACGACTACACGCCTCCCGCTCGCGCGCCTGCATCCCTCGTCGGCATCGCGATCCAGGTCGGACCGCTTCCGCCGTTCGACCCCACCGCGGAACTCGAACGCATCCTGCGACACCAATAGCCCTGCTGCGACGACGATCCGAACCGGGCGCGCGACGAGTACGGGGCGCGGTGATCGCGGGCCCGCGGGCCCGCGACCTCAGACGGTGAGGTGCTCGGGTCGGTCGGCCGGGTCCTTGTCGATGGGCGTCGTCCACTGCTCGCCCGGCAGGTTGGTGCACGCCACCACCCGCTGCGTGGGCCCCCCGAGGTTGCGGTGCAGCCAGCCGGCAGGGGCGTCGACCCGGCAACCGGGGCTGGTCCGGGTGACCTTCCCATCGGCATCGGAAAACGCGCCTGTCCCGGAGATGACCCACGTCACGGCGTCGAACTCGTGCCAGTGGAGCGGTTCGTCTTCGTCGGTGATGAGGTCGTACGCGAGGGCGTGGAAGCCCATGTCGGCCGCTTGGGCGAGGGCGTCCTGCTCGCTGATGGGCGAACCCTGGTTGAACTGATAGTCCATGGCCGTTCCTCCCCTTCGCCCAAGACCGAGCGCTCGATGAACCCTACTCGCACTGTTCGGCTCGGCGGCACGCGGTGAGCTACAGCCGGGAAGCGACATCGACCTGCTCTACGTACCGAATCCCGACGCTCATCTCGGCTGGAAGATCGAAGAGCTCGCGGAGGAGCTGTCCGCACTGTACGGGCGGCCGGTAGATCTGGTGTCGAAACGGCATCTACACCAACTGCTGCGCGACCAGATCCTCCACGACGCACGCATCCTGTATGCAGCGTGATCGTCTCCTCTTGGCCGAGATGGTCGAGGCCGCCGAACGCGCGATCTCATTGGTCGGTGGCCAGAACGTCCTACAACTCGAGCAGGACGAGACACGCCGCGATGCTCTCTTGTGGAACTTCACGGTGCTGCCGATCTAACCGACGACACTCCGTTTGGAGCGAGCTAAGCCGTACTCCCTCAGTTCGGGTCGGCGCGATGCTCCCAGCGGCCGCGTTCGTGATCGTCGTCGCGAGGGTCCCCGGTCTGGTTCCTCGAGACGCGCCAGCCAACGCTCGCCGTCGCGTTGTCCATCTCGATGCCGGCTGCGTTGTACCGGGCGGCCGCGTCGGTCGCCGTCGCCCGCGACCGCCGCGCTGCTCCGCGAGGCCGCTGCTCACCGCAGCCGACCGACCCGGGCCTCAGTTGCCTACGCGGCTTCGAAGTCGGAGTGCATGCCTTCCTCGAAGTGGCTCTCGACCGCGCCCGATGCGTCTTCCTCGGTGATGTTGCAGAACAGCACGTAGCCCCCGGGCTCGAGATCGAGCGTCACCGCCTTCGACGACCCGGCTTCGATGTCCTCGATCTCGCCGATGAGCGCTCCCTCCGGGAGCTCGTCCTCGACCACTGCGCCGTCTGCGTCGGTGGGAAGTGACTCAGCACTCGCCGCGCGCACGACGACGAGCTCGTGGGTCTCGCCTCCCTGGTTGTCTCCGACGAACTCGATCTCGCCGGCATCTGCCGAGGAAGCATCGGGCTCCACGATCCACTCCGAGAGGGTCACATCGATCGTCGCGCCCTCATCATCACCACCGCATGCAGCGATGCCGCCTCCCAGGAGCACGATCGCGAACACGCCGCTCAAAGCACGGCGACACATCGTCGGACCACTGACCATTGGCTCTCTCCCCCGGTGCGGACAACCCCTGTGACCGACCATACAACCGATGTCCACCACCACACGGAGGACACTCGAGAAATGGTCAAGACCTGTGGATCGAGTTCTTCCGTTGATCACGCGGCGTCCTCCTGATCCTGGTTGGGTCGTTCGATCATCACTCCCTTCTCGAACTTGGCGCCGGCACGGACGAGCGCGACGAGGTGCGGCCCGTTGATGGATCGCCACCGCCGCTCGGCTGCTTCGATGAGCTTGAACGCCATCGCGAGCCCCGCGGGCCGCGAGCCTGGCCCCTTGGTGGCCTTGGTGCGGAGCCCCACCGTCGCGAACGTCGACTCGATCGGGCTGGTGGTCTTGAGATGGATCCAATGCTCGGCCGGGAAGTCGAAGAACGCGAGCAACGGCACGGCGTCGTCGACGATCTTCGCGACGGCCTTCGGCCACTTCACCTTGAAGTCGGCCGCGAACGCGTCGATCGCAGTCAGCGCATGATCGCGGTCTTCGGCGTCGCGGATGTCGCCGAGCATCTTCCGTGCGGTGGGCTGCACCGACTTCGGCAGCACGGCGAGACAGTTCGCGACCTTGTGCACTCAGCAGCGTTGCGAAATCTGAGAGCGCAACGCCCACGAGGTAGTACAGCGAGCTCCGAAAGTACCCAACGGCCCGGTCGTATTCGTCCGAGCCATCGAGGCACCGGACGTAGAAGTCGGCGACAACGTCAGACTCAGAAGTGTTGTAGTCGTCCCGTAGATCGAGGTCTTCGAGACGTTCACCCACAGCGACCCGGGCGGCCGCCGCCGGAGCACCCTCGACGGCTCCCGTGCGTCGGCGAGATGTCGACTCGTCCGTCACCACAGTGCCCTTGCCCCGCCGAGTGGCACAGGTATGGCACGAGCAGACGGGTGGCACCGTCGTCTCGCGCCGCGAATGGGCTCTGGCCTGCAACGTTCACTGGTGGAGGTGATGGGACTTGAAACCACGACTTCTACGTTGCGAAGGTCATCGGTGCCGTCGACATCGTTCGACCGAGTCCAAGTGTGCGGATCAGGTCGCTGCGGGAGTCTGCTGGATCCGTACTTCCCGTGCAGTACAACCCGTCACGTTGCCAATCGGTTGCCAAACCGTGGGGCCGAACCTCAGCGAGCGAGAAGGTCGAGGAGCTCGCCGGCAACCCACCAGGCG
>JBBRHS010000379.1:0-3337 GCA_038222385.1 Acidimicrobiia bacterium | reverse complement strand
CGTCGGGCTCGCATCCAGCCGGGTTCCACTTCGGGCTCCGCCGCGATGACGAGTACCTCGACCCGATGCTGCTCTTCCGCCCGACCGACCTGAGTCGCATCGTCCACCTCGCACCGGTCCGGAACGCGCGGAGCACGCGCGTCGAGTCGTGGGCGGTCGAATCCCTCGGGGTGCGCAACGGCCTCGACCTCGGCGACCGAACCGTCGCCGGGCTCCTCCCCGGCGGAATCGGCGGTGCCGCGGGCGGCGACGACGGGGAGGGTGGTGTCGCCGACGCGATCGGGGGCTGGCTCCGCAGTGCTGCCGATGCCGGGGCCGACCTCGCCCGACGCGTCCCGGGTGCCGCCGATGCCGAGCAAGCGACCGATCGGCTCGTCGCGGCCGCCCGCACCCGGCTCGACTGCACCGCGTCGCCGCCCGAGGCCGACGGATCCGGCGGCTCCGGTCATCTGCTGATGGCGGTCGGAGGGATCAACTCGTCGACCGACCGCGAATCGGGTGCGACGTTCGGCCTCCCTCCCGACGCGCTCGGATACCACGCCGACGAGGTCACCTGGTACTCGTACTCGGCCGATGGCGGCCACTACGACCCGGCCGACACGCACGGCCGCATCGGTCGCGCGGCCCGTCAACTCGCCGAGCAGCTGCGGGCCCTGCACGCGCGCGAGCCAGGTCGGGAGGTCGATCTCGTCGCGCACTCGCAGGGCGGTGTCGTCGTCGACGAGTTCCTGCAACACGTCTACGACGCGGCCGATCCGACCCTTCCGCCGATCGGTACGGTGGTCACCCTGTCGTCGCCGCATCAGGGCGCGCCGCTCGCCACCGCGGCCGACGTGGTCGGCACCAGCGAGACCGGGGGTGACGCGCTCACGGCCGTCTCCGGCCTTGGATTGCCCCTCGGCGCGCCTGCGCTCGAAGACCTCCGCGAGAACTCCCGCACCATCCGAGGTCTCTGGCGCCATCGACTTCCGGAACAGATCGACTTCACCACCATCGGCGCGGTCGACGATGTGGTGGTGCCGGCGTCGCAGACCGCGGTGCCCGGGGCCACTGAGGTGATCGTGGACCCGGCCGGCGTGCTCGATCACAGCGCGATCACCGACGACGACGAGGCGCTCGCCGCGGTGCGCCTCGCGCTCGAGGGGCGACCACCACCGTGTCCCGGCATTGCGACGGCAGTGCGCGGCGCGCTCCAACCGCTGGTGATCACCCGACTCGAACACGCGGCGGGCAGGTTGGCCGGCGCCGCCGGCCAGCTCGGCGATCGGATCCTTCCGTGAAGCGCGTCGCGGCTGTGGTGGTAGCGGTCGCAACGGTGGTCGCGGTGCTCGCCTGCGTGGCGTTCGGCGCGGGCTTGCTCGACGGTCTCGGCGCGGGTGCCGGTGTCGACAGCTCGAAGCCGGCTCGCGACGATCGGGCACCGCGGCCGCGTCGGCTCGGGGCGCGGGTCACCGTGCGCTGGTCCGAAGCGGTTCGGGGTTGGCCTTCACAACTCGCCGCCGATGACTCGGGTGTGATCGCGGTCTCGGGCGGTCGGTTCGTCTCCTCGTTCGCGTCGGGCGACGGGTCGTTCCGGTGGGAGACCGAGGTGTCAGGTGCTCTGCACCCGTTCATGGAACCTGCAGTCGATGCCCGTTCCGTGCTCGTCAGCGCCGGCGACCGATTCGTGATGCTCGACCGCGCCGACGGTGCGGTCCGATGGGAAGCGGAGGCAGGAACCGACGCGCTCGGCGATCCGGGCGACGGGGCCGAGGGAGTGGCGCTCGTGGCGCCGGCCGGTGGAGCAGCCGGTGGAGCAGTGGCGCTGACAGCCGGACCCCACGGTTCGCTGTCCGGACGGGACGCCACCACCGGAACGCTGCGCTGGTCGATCGCAGCCGCGGGCACCGTCGAGGGCCGGCTCGAGGGTGACGCCGGCACCGGGACCGTCGTCGCGGTGTGGCGCGACGCGGCCGGGTCGACGGTCCGGGCCGTCGACGTGGGCTCGGGGGCGATCCGCTGGGAGCAGACGGTCGAAGCGATGGCGGGGAGTCCCGCGGTCGCCGGCGACGCCGTGATCGTCGCTGCCGGCAACGGTGACTACTCCGCCTCGGTCCGGGCTCTCAGCCTGGCCGATGGAACGGTCCGTTGGCAGGCGCCGGTCCCGGCGTCCTTCGAACCGGGGCTCGTCCCCGGCATCGCCGGAGTCGGGCGGCCCGACGGCGTGGTTGGCGTGGTCGACCACCACGGCACGGTGAGCCTCCTCGAACTCCGGACGGGGGCGCTCCGCTGGCGGACCGAGACCGGGGTCCCGGCCCTGGGTGGGAGGCTCCTCCTCACCTCCGACGCCGTCGTGATCCGCAACGAGGGTCAGCAACTCGTCGTCCTCGACCGGTCCCGGGGTGGCGTGGTCGACCGCAGGACCGATCCGGAGGGCCTCCCGGAGGGGATCGCGGCAGTGGGTGATCGGGTGCTGGTGGGCTGGCGGTGGACCCGGCCGGGGCGGATCGACGCGCTGGAGATCGAGATTGTCCCCTCCCGGCCCTGAGGGACGCGGCGTCCGTCCGGTACACTCCGTTCCGACTCGGCCGTTCTCGACCGAGATCTCACACGCCCGTGGCCGTCGTACCGAGCACCACCCGGGATCACGTCGGCAATCCATGGTCGTCTCCGCACATTCGTCGGGGGCGCGAACGCGGGCGGACGTTCCAACCAATGGAAGGGGTACACCCGTGGCTGTCGTCACGATGAAGCAGCTGCTGGAGGCCGGGGTCCACTTCGGTCACCAGACGCGTCGTTGGGACCCGAAGATGAAGCGCTTCATCTTCGGCGAGCGCAACGGCATCTACATCATCGATCTCCAACAGACCCTCGAGCGGATCGACACTGCCTACCGGTTCGTACGTAAGACCGTCGAAGACGGTGGGAGCGTGCTCTTCGTCGGAACGAAGAAGCAGGCCCAGGAGCCGATCCAACGCGAAGCGGATCGCTGCGGCATGCCGTACGTCAACTTCCGCTGGCTCGGCGGGATGATGACCAACTTCTCCACCGTGCACACCCGTGTCGGGAAGCTCAAAGAGCTCGAGAAGATGGTCCAGACCGGCGAGACCGAGCAGATGATCAAGAAGGAAGGCCTCAAGGTCAAGCGCGAGGTCGTCAAGCTGCAGCGCAACCTCGGCGGCATCCGGAGCCTCGAGCGGCTCCCGAGCGCGCTCTTCGTGATCGACACGAAGAAGGAGCACATCGCGGTGACCGAGGCGAACCGTCTCGGCATCCCGGTCGTCGCCGTCGTCGACACGAACTGCAACCCCGATGTGATCGACTTCGTGATCCCGGGCAACGACGACGCGATCCGCTC
>JBBRHS010000378.1:0-3351 GCA_038222385.1 Acidimicrobiia bacterium | reverse complement strand
GTGCTCTCGCCGGCGCACGACGGCACCGGATCCGCGCCGGGCCCGGGTGCCCCGACAGGCCCGGCCCCGAGAGCTCCGACGGGCCCGGGTCCGGGTGCCCCGACGGGCCCGGGTCCGGGTGCCCCGACGGGACGTGGCCCGGAACCGGTCGGGGTGACGACCGAGGAGACCTCGGAGCTCGACCCCGACCTCGCCGAGGACCTGTGAGGCGGGCCTCGACGGCGGGCGCCGCCGCACTGGTCGGCGTGCTCGTCTCCCTGCTCGTGCTGAGCGACGCCGCCGCGGCGGCGCCACCGGCCCCGGCGTCGGAGCGCGTCGGGCGCGTGCTCGTGATCTCGCTCCCGTCGGTCACCTGGGCCGACCTCGAAGCAGCCGACGCCCCGAACCTCGACCGCCTCTTCGAGTCGTCCGCGCTCGCGAACCTGCTCACCCGGGCGGGAGGCAAGCGCTTCTCCCTCGGCAACGGCTACGTCACGATCGGCGCCGGGACCCGAGCGGTCGCCCCTGACCGGGTGGCCGGGGAGGGCTACGACGCGTCGGAGGAGGTCGAAGGCGGTACAGCCGCCGAGGTGTTCGCCCGTCGGACCGGACGGCGGGTCGACGACGGACTGGTCCAACTCGGCGTGGAGGAGATCACCCGGGCCAACGACGAAGCGCTCTACAACGCGTCGGTCGGGGCGCTCGCCGACGCGCTTGCCGCGAACGGATCGGGTCGAGCCGTGATCGGCAACGCCGACGGTGTCGAGGTGGGCTCGGTCGAGGCCGGGGTCCCCGAACGGCTCCGCCCCGCAGTCCTCGGCCTGATGGGTTCCGACGGCACCGTTCCTGGTGGACGGGTCGACGGCGGCCTGCTCCAAGCGGCCCCACGGGCACCGTTCGGTGTGCTCCTCGCACCGGGCCCGGTGGAGCGCGCGTTCGTGACGGCCTGGAATGCGGAGCCGGGGGTGGTGCTCGTCGAGGGTTCCGACCTCCTCCGAGCCGACGAGTACCGCTCGTTCACCGATGTCGGCACTGCGCGCCGCCAGCGCAATCGCGCCATCGCCCACACCGATGAGATCATCGGCCGGCTGTTGGATCACGTCGATCCCACACGCGACGCCGTGGTGGTCACGGCGCCGCTCGCATCGCGTGCATCGGGGGGTCTCGCCGTCGCGGCGGTACGCGCACCCGGCGTCGATCCCGGCCTGCTGAAGTCGGGGACCACTCGGAGATCCGGGTTCGTCGACGTCGTCGACTTCGCGCCCACGATCCTGTCGCTGCTCGGCATCGAGCGACCCGACTCGATGGAGGGTCGGGTCATGTCGGTCGCGAACGTATCCAGCGCGTCGAGTGCATCGAGCGCCGGCGTCGGCGCAGGCCGGGTCGACGACTTGATCCAATCGAGCCGCGACAGCGTCTTCCGCGACAAGCAACAGGGTGCGGTCGCACTCGTGCTGGTGCTGTTCTGCACGTTCCTGGCCTTCGGCGCGGCCCTCGCGCTCAGTCGGTACCGCCGTGCGCTCGTCGTGGTGGAGTGGGTCGCGCTCGGCGTCCTCGGCTTCCTGCTCGCGACCTTCCTCGCCGGTCCGCTCCACTTCGTCGGCCGGGGCCCGGGCGCCTACTGGCTCTTCCTGTTCGGCACCGCGGTGGTGTTCGCCCGGCTCTGCACCCTGCTGGGGCGGCGCAGCTTCTGCGACGCGCTGCTCGTGGCGCTCGGACTGACGGTCGGGGTGCACGTCGTCGATCTCGTCACCGGCGCGCACCTCGAACTGAACACGGTGTTCGGCTACTCGGCCACGGTCGGGATCCGCGTCGCAGGAGAGGGGAACCTCACGTTCGCCATCCTCAGTGCGGCGACGCTGCTCTTCGCGGGACTCTTGGCGTGGCGGCTCGGTGGCACTGCCGGTCGGGTGGTCTCGATCACGACCCTGGTCGTGGTCCCCCTCGTGATGATGGCGCCCATGTTCGGGCAGGACTTCGGTGCGTCGGCCGCTGCGCCCGGGTTCGCGCTCCTGGCCTGGCTGCTGCTCGGTCGCAAGCTCCGGTGGCGCACGGTGGTCGTGCTGGCCGGGATCCTGGTGGTGTCGGCCCTCGCGATCGGCTTCCTCGATCTGCTCCGGCCGCCCGACGACCGCACCCACGTCGGCCGCTTCTTCGAACAGGTCGGACGAGACGGTCTCGGAGGGCTCTTGCTCGTGCTCCGGCGCAAGGCCGGCGCGAACATCGCGTCGTTCGGCGCCACCGTGTTCGTCTGGATGATCCCGGTCGCGATCGGGTTCGCAGTGCTCTACCTCTTGGTCGCGAAGCCGGGCACCGTCGCCGGCCTCGTTCGTCGGGTCACGACGTTCAAGGCGACGATGCTCGCGGTGTGTGTGACCGCGGCGCTGGGCTACCTGATGAACGACTCGGGGGTCGCGATCCCCGCGATGATGGCGGTCATCGTGGAGTGTGCCGTGGTGTTCCTCGTGGCGCGTGAACAGCGCAGGGTTCCGGAGCCGGACCCGACGGGCGAGGCGGCGCGCCGCGAGCTGGGACTACGCGGACGCCTGGCCCGGAGTCGCGGGCGCCAGCCAGTCGGGTAGCGCCACGCCGAGCGGCGACAGCTGCGCTGCGAGCGCCGCGTTCGGCACGGTGAATCGGGCCGCGAGGGTCGCGCGGACGTCGTCGGGAACGAAGTCCTGGGCCTTCTGTCCGTTGACCCGGTAGTACAGCGCGCGCATGCGGCGCTTCAGGCCCATGTGCCGTCGGAGAAACGCCTCGAAGCGATCGTTGCCGGTCAGCGCGATCCGTTGGAGCGCGCTGCTCTTGTACCCGGTGGTGCGGTTCTCGGAGCTCAGGCCGTCGGGGTCGATGCCGGCGGGATCGATTCCGAGCCATGCGGCGACGCCCTGGAGTGCGGGGAGCGCGTTGTGCGTCAGGTCTTCGAAGAAGAGGAAGCGTATGCGGTCGCCGAACTGTTCGAGCCACGCCGGAACGAACTCGGCGTAGCAGCTGCCCCGAACGGCCATGAACTTCTCGTTGTCGGGATCGCCGAAGTCGGCCTCGGTCAGCTGGTCGGCCTCGGCGAGGTACTCCGTGATCGTGAGCTCGGCGGGGAAGCGCAGGCGGATCTTCTGGTAGCGGAAGAAGGAGATCGCCCGGTTCGCCGGTTCCCGCAGGATCACGAGGATGCGCGGATCGGGGAGCGCGTCGTCGATCGCCCGGGCCACGGCCGCGCCACCGTAGACGTACGACGGCGTTGCCTCGAGGCGTACGGCTCCGGGCGCGGCATCGGCGAAGTACGCGTCGTAGACCGAGATGGGTTCGAGCGGCTTCCCGTAGCGCGCGGGCAGGAAGTAGCGGGTCTCCTTGATCGACGCCGGAGCCACGGCG
>JBBRHS010000377.1:0-3354 GCA_038222385.1 Acidimicrobiia bacterium | reverse complement strand
GTTCGCGTACCACGATGCCGATGACACCGCGAGCGGGTGGAGCAGCACGACCGGTGTGCCGCCCCCGCCGTCCAACGAGTTGACGTGCGTCGACCCCACCGTCGTGGGCACGTCGCAAGAGGAAGGCGGCTCCGGCCAGGTCGCGAGCAGCGAGTCGTACGCGGCAAGGAACCGGACCCGGGCCGCGTCGTCCCGGAAGTGCCCTATCCCGCGTCCCGTGCGTTCGCTCATCTCCACCCCCGGCACCGACAGTCTGCCGCGAGTGAAGCTGGTCGACTCGTCGAAGAGCCCTACCGGCGCGCGAGCCACGACGGCGAGTACGACCGCGACGTGCCCTCGAACTCGTCAGTGCCGCTCACCGGTCGGGTTGGTTCAGCTCGATCCCGTTGCCCGACGGGTCGGTGAGGAACGCCTGCCGGCCGGCGTTGGGAACGTAGGTCGACCGATTGACCGCGACGCCGCGCGCCTCGATGTCGGCCACCGCGGCGTCGAGGTCGTCGACACGCAGCGCGAAGTGGTTGCTCCCGGCTCCCGCCGGCATCTCGGGAACCTCGATGAGATGGACCTGGCGTCCACCCACGTCGAACCACGCGCCCGGGAAGCCGAAGTCGGGACGATCGGTTCGCTCCTCGAACCCGAGCACGTCGACGTAGAAGGCCCGGGCCGCCGTGATGTCGGTCACGCACACGGAGACGTGGTGCACATCGAGCGGCTTCATGCTTCCAAGCTACGCCGCGGGACGGATCCTCGGTAGCACGTCGGACGCGAACAGTTCGAGGCTCGGCCAACTCAGATCGGGCGGGAGGCCGCCGGCGAGCGGGTTGAACGTCATCGCTCCCGTCATGGGAATCCGTTCGGCCGCCGCCACCACCTGGTCGGGCGTACCGACCACGATCTGGTCGCTCTGCTTGAGGTCGTCGATCGTGTCGGCATCGATGCGGGGCGTCGACACCTGGCCCGGCGTCTGGAAGCTCGCGTAGGTCTGCGCCTCGTACAGCAGGTACTCGCCGATCTCGGCCCACGCGCGGTCGGGATCGGGCGTCACGTAGACGAACGTCGGGCCTTCGGGCTTCATCACGAAGCCCTCGGTGAAGCCCGACTTCGCGGCTTCGTCGTCGTACCAGCCCTGGAGCTGGGGGTCGGTGTTCATCGGCATCATCGGCAGGTGCAGGCGAGCGGCCCGGCGCGCCGCCCACTCGGTACCACCGCCGATGAGCAGCGTGGGGTGCGGATCGGTGAACGGCTTCGGCGTGACGGTGATCGTGCGGCCCCGCCACTCGAACGGCTCCCCCGTCCACGCGTCGAGCATCACCCGCGCGTACTCCTCGACGAGCTTGCCGCGCGTCTTCATCTCGACGCCCGCCATCTCGAACTCCTCGTGGCGATACCCCGCACCGACCACGGTCCACACCCGTCCGCCGCTCGCGTGGTCGAGCACCACGAGCTGCTCCGCGATGCGGACCGGGTCGTGCAACGGGAGGATGAGCGCGCTCACGAGGATCGGGATGCGCTTCGTCGCGCCGACGACGACGGCGGCCATCGTGAGGGGCGCCGGGATCCAGCCGTCGTCGAGGCCGTGGTGCTCCGACAGCACCGCGAAGTCGAAGCCGTGTTCGTCGGCCCAGCGGTACTGGTCGAGTGCACAGCGATAGATGTCCGACTGCGACGCCGGACCGAACGCGGGCGCCCGGAAGTCTTGACGCATGGTGAGGAACGGCACCTCAGCGACCGAGCTTCGGGCCGACCTGGGTGCCGAACGCCTCGAGCTGGTCGCACAGCTCGTCGATCGACCGGGCCCGGAACCGCAGCTGGAGGTGCGACACACCCATCGCCCCGAACTCGTTCAGCGACGCCGCGATCTCGTCGGGTGTCCCGGTGATCGTCGGTTCGGGAACCTCCCAGTCGGGCGTGCCGACGTAGAGGTACTCGGTGATCGTGCCGATCTCGAGCTCGGCTCCCGGACGAACCTCGTCGCGGTGCGCGAGCACGTAGGCGATCTGTTCGGGCATCTCCGCTCGGGGCGTGCCCTGCGGGATCCAACCATCGGCCCGCTCCGCGACCCGCCGGAGTGCCGGAGGCTTCGAACCCCCGACCCAGATCGGTGGGCGCGGTTGCTGCACCGGCCGGGGTCTGAGGCCCACATCGCCGACGAACTCCGCCGCCCAGCTCTCCTTGACCCCGTCGATCGCCTCGTTGAGCAGGCGACCTCGATCCGCGAACGGCACACCGAGCGCCTCGAACTCGCCGGGAACGTGGCCGGCGCCCACGCCGAGGATGACGCGCCCGTTCGAGAGCGTGTCGAGCGTGGCGAACGCCTTCGCGGTGTCGAGCGGGTGGCGGAACGGCGCCACGTAGATGTTGGTGAGCAGACGGGTCGTCGTCGTGAGCGCGGCGAGGTAGCCGAGCGTGGCGACGGGGTTGAACCACGTCGTCGACATCGGGCCCGCGAACGCGGTCGGGATCGCCACGTGATCGCAGATCGCCACGTAGAAGAAGCCCGACCGGTCGGCGACCTCCGCGGCGCGCGCCAGTTCCGGCACACCGGCGTCCATCTCCCACGGCGCCGCGATCACCGAGCTGAGGGCCTGCACCGGGAGCTGCACCCCGAACGCGAGTTGCCCGTGGGGAACGACCGTCACGGTCTCAGCCATGGTGCAGCTGCTCCTCGCGCTGGCGGGTGGTGCGGTGGACGGGATCGGAGTCGAACGCGGGGATGACCTGCTTGCCGAACGTCTCGAGCGACTCCTGTGCGACCTCGAGCGGCAGGGTGTTGTTGAGCACCCCGAAGATCAACTGGTCGGCACCGGCCTTCTGCCACCGTTCGACCGACTTGGCGACGTCGTCGGGGGTGCCCACACTGCGGCGGCCCGCGTCGATCGACTCGATCAGCTCGTCGCGACTCGGCTCGTCGACCGTGAAGTTGGCCCGGTCGATCTCCACCGGCAACGGGATCGAGTCGAGCCAGCGCACCACCAACGACTGGTAGTGCGCGGCGCCCATCTCCCGGAACGTGTCGACCGCCCGGTCGCGGTCGTCGAGGCACAACAGCATCGACACGCACGCGATGTTGTCGTTCACGTAGCCGCCGATCGGGTCGGTGCACTCGGCGACCGCGTTCTTGTAACTCTCGACGAGGGGTGCGAGATCCTCCGGCTCCCCCATCGTGAAGCACAACGCACCCATCCCGAGCCGGCCGGCCTTCTCGAACGTGGCCGGGCTCCCGCACGCGAGCCACAGCGGCGGGTTCGGCACCGTCCACGGCTTCGGCAGCACCATCCGGTCGGGCATCGAGAAGCCGTCGCCCTCGTGGGAGTAGCGCGTCTCGTGGAGCATGCGCAGCACCTCGGGCAGCGC
>JBBRHS010000376.1:0-3365 GCA_038222385.1 Acidimicrobiia bacterium | reverse complement strand
TGGGTCCACGGGCCCACAGACCGACCACGTTCGGTGGCCGCAGGCGGGCCCGAGCCCCGATGCGTCCTGCTGGGCCATACTCGGCACCGGTCACAGCAACGGGACTGCCGACAGGAGGCACCATGCCGGGGGATTGGAACTTCGCGACCTGCTGGGAGGCGATCGCCGACGCCCGGCCCGACGCCCCCGCCCTGATCCACGGCGACCGCAAGACGAGCTGGGCGCAGTTCGAGGACCGGTCGGCCCGTCTGGCCCGCGCCTTCGCCGATCTCGGGCTCGGACCCGACGCCAAGGTCGCGAGCTACCTGTACAACTGCCCCGAGTATCTCGAGGGCACCTTCGCGACGTGGAAGCTCCAGGCTGCGCCGGTGAACGTGAACTACCGCTACCTCGAAGAGGAGCTCCTGTACCTGCTCGACAACTCCGACGCCGAGGTGCTCCTCTTCCACGGGGTGCTCGGTGAACACGTCGCCAAGGTGCGCGACCGGGCGCCGAAGCTGCGAGCGATCGTGCAGGTCGACGACGGCTCCCCGTTGCTCGACGGCGCCATCGCGTACGAAGACCTCGTCGGCGGGAACGAGCCGGCCGAACGGATCCCGCGCTCGGGCGACGACCTCTACATCCTCTACACCGGTGGCACCACCGGCATGCCCAAGGGCGTGATGTGGCGCAACGACGACCTCTTCGCAACGCTGATGCCGACCGTGCTCGGCCTCGCCGGTGAGACCCTGCCCGACACCCCGGAAGCCTTCGGTCCGACCGCGCAGCGCGTCGCCGACAACGGCCGCACCGCGGTCCACCTCCCCGCGTCGCCGCTGATGCACGGCACCGGCTTCTTCAGCTCGCTGCAGGCGCTCACCATGGGCGGCACGATCGTCACGCTCGAGCAACGCAACTTCGACGCCGACGAGCTGTGGACGGCCGTCGCCCGTGAACGGGTCACCCAGATGGCCATCGTCGGGGATGCGTTCGGTCGCCCGATGGTGAAGGCACTGGATGCCGCGGCCGAACGAGGTGAGCCCTACGACCTGTCGTCGGTGGTGCTCATCATCAGCTGCGGGGTCATGTGGACGTCCGAGGTCAAGCAGGCACTCATGGCCCACGGCGCGTTCATCTGCTTCGACTCACTCGGCTCGAGCGAGGGCGTCGGCTTCGCGAACCAGATCACCGCGCCAGGAGCCGAGACGACCACGGCTTCGTTCCAGATCGGCGAGCACTGCCGGGTCATCACCGAAGACGGTCGCCAGGTCGAGCCCGGTTCCGACGAAATCGGGTTGCTCGCGCTCGGCGGGCCGATCCCACTCGGCTACTACAAGGACGAAGTCAAGACGGCCGGCACGTTCCGCACGTTCGACGGTGAGCGGTATTCGATCCCGGGTGACTGGGCGAAGGTCGCGGCCGACGGGACCGTCGAGCTGCTCGGCCGGGGTTCGGTATCGATCAACACCGGCGGGGAGAAGGTCTTCCCCGAAGAGGTCGAGGAAGCGATGAAGCTGCACCCGGCCGTGGTCGACGCGATCGTCGTCGGCGTCCCCGACGACCGCTTCGGCGAGGCGATCGCTGCGGTCGTGTCGGTGCACGACGCCACTGCGGTCACCGAGGCCGAGATCGCCGACGAGGTGCGCGGGCGGCTCGCCGGCTTCAAGCGGCCCCGCCACGTCGTGATCGTCGACGACGTCCCGCGGGGGCCGAACGGCAAGGCCGACTACGCCTGGGCCAAGAAGCTCGCCACCGAACGCACGGGGTGACCGCGAACAGGCGGCGCTCCCGAGGGAGCGCCGCCTGCCTGGAACCAGAAGGTTCGGGAACTACTTCTTCTTCTTGCCACCCGTGATCTTGGCGAGCACGTCGCGGGAGCTGAGGATCAGGAGATCCTCCCCGTCGATCGTGATCTCGGTACCGCCGTACTTCGAGTAGACGACGTTGTCGCCCACCGCGAGGTCGATCGGGATCACTTCGCCGCTCTGCTCGGCCCGGCGCCCGGGACCCACAGCGAGGACTTCGCCCTGCTGAGGCTTCTCCTTCGCCGTGTCGGGAATGACCAGCCCGCTCACGGTGGTCTCCTCGGCCTCGCCCGCCCGGACGACGATCCGGTCCTCGAGAGGTGAGAGGTTCATCGATGTGCCTCCTCGACAGCTGTCTGACTGTGACTGAATGCGCGAATGCGCAGGTGGACGAACGGAAGACCGTTCGGAGATCGAATTAGCACTCGCGGTTGGTGAGTGCTAATTCACGATACCGTCTCCGGCGCGTCCGGGCAAGCGGAGCGCTGATCCGGCCCGAGCCCGAGCCAGCATCCGGGGGGCGCCGAACCGGGTCGCGATCTCCTCCGCCCGGCGGAAATGGGCCGCGGCCGACGCTTCGTCGCCGAACGCGGCCGCGGCCTCGCCGAGCGCCTGGTCCACCGGTCCGAAGGTGCAGCTCCCCGACCAGCTCATGCGGCCGGCGTACCGCCCGAGCGCGTGGTACGCGACACGCGCCCGCGCGACGTCGCCGGACCGGGCCAGCTCCCCGACGAGCACCGCCATCGCCGCCGTCCAGGTGAAGTCGCGAGGCAGCGCCGCGAACCCGTCGACCGCGAGATCGTCGAACATGCGCCCGGCGCGGTCCGCGACGCCGCTCGCGGCGAGCGCACCCACGAGCACCGCCCGCCAGGCGGCCACGTCCGGCTGGTCACGCACCACGTCCTCGAGCATCGGAGCCAGTTCGGCGAGCCGGCCCTCGTCGAACCGCAACGCCACGATCTGCGCGCCGTAGGTGGCCCAGCGACGAGAGTCAGCGACCCCGTTCCCGACCGGACCCAGCCCCTCGGCGGCGGCAGCTTCCGCGGCGACGAGATCGCCGTCGATGTGCTCGCGGGTGGCGGTCAGGTAACAGATCCCCCAGCGGCTCCCCGGTTCGCTGACGCGTCCCTCCATCTCGATCATTCGGTCGAGCGTCGTCCGGAAGTGGGGGTCCCCCATCTGGATCTGGACTCCGATGCGCACGTCGAGCGCCGCCGAACGGACTCCGACGTCGCCGAGGTGCTCCCCGATGCGCTCGAGATCGTCGGCCGCGGCCGCTCGTCGTCCGAGATCATCGGGTCCACCGAGCGCAAGCGACGCGAACGGCAACACCGCCGCCATCGCCCGCTCGCTCGCGCCGCACGAGATCGACCGGTCGTACAGCGTCCGACATCGCGACCAGTCGCCGCTCAACGAGAACAGATAGCTCCCGGCCGCGGCCAGCGGCGCGATCAGGTCCGGATCGCGAGCTCCCGCCAACGCCGCATCGAGGAGCTCGACGATCTCCGGATCAGGCGCACCGGCTTCACTCGTGAGGCCCATGTCGCAGAGCACGGTCATCGCCCGGGCGAAGCGATCCGC
>JBBRHS010000375.1:0-3397 GCA_038222385.1 Acidimicrobiia bacterium | reverse complement strand
GACCGATCGGCGCCGACTCGGCTTCCGGCGAATCGGTTCGCGCGGTGGTCTCGAAGCCGTCGGCCAACGCCCGTTCGCTCATCGTCTCCGCGTTCACGTCTTCGACGGGCGTGGAGATCATCCACCGGTGGCCGAACGGGTCCCGGATCACCGCGTTGCGGTTCCCGTGGAACTGGTCGTCGGGCTCCCGCAGCGTCGTCGCCCCGGCCGCGACCGCCTGCGCGTGGACCACGTCGACGTCGTCGACCTCGAGGTGCAACGCAACGGGAGTTCCCCCGAGCGTGGTCGGGCTCACCACGTCGATATCGGGATACTCGTCGGACAGCATGATCGTGACCGAACCGATGGTCATCTCGGCGTGCCCGATCCGACCTCCGGGCTCTGCCATCCGGAGCGTCTCGACCGCGCCGAAGGCCGCGGCGTAGAACGCGAGGGCGCGGTCGGCGCCGTCGACGCACAGGTAGGGGACGAGCACACTCGTCGTGGCCGGTGTCGCCGGGATGACAGGCGCAGACGTGGTGTCGTTGGTGGTGGTGTCGTTGGTGGTGGTGTCGTTGGTGGTGGACGTGCTCATGCCGAGTGCCTCCTCGAGTCGGTGACGCAGGACCGAGGCGAACGCGGGGTCAGGCGCGATCGCCACGATGGGCTGACGGAGGGACTCCAGGGGGTCGTTCGGAACGTCAGCTGCCATCGTCCCTCCCTTCTTCGTAGACGTGACGGAACGCGCGTCGGGCGCGCACGAGCAGGGCCTCGGTCGCGTGCACGGTTCGACCGAGGCACTCGGCGACCTCGGGCACCGGGAGTCCGTCGAGGTACCGGAGCGTCAGCGAGGCCCGGTGGTGGGCGCCGAGCTCAGCGAGGACTTCGTGCGCCCGACCGCGGTCGAGGCGTGCATCCCACGGATCGTCGACGGTGACCGTGTCGTCGGCCACGGCCTGCAGCCGCCGCGACTCGCGTTGCTGACTGCGCCAGTGGTCGACGAGCTTGTGTCGGGCGACGCCCACGAGCCACGCGGTCGTGAGCTTGGGGACCTTCCGGTCGCGGACCGCGGTGACCGCGGCCACGAATGTCTCCGATGTCAGGTCCTCGGCCACCGAGGTGCTCCCGCAGCGGGGGAGCAGGTACCCGAAGACCTCGGGCAGGGCACGGTCGTAGAGCGCGAGGAGGATGGGGCCCTGGTCCGGGATCGGGATGCGGTCTTCGTCTCTCCCCACGCCCCTCCATCGTCCCAGGTCCCCCCACTCCGACGCCTCAGTCGCAGAAGTCCGGCTCTAACGTGCGGGCCATGCGATTCACCTATGCCGAGGCGTTCTGCGATCCGATGTTCCTCGGACCGTTGGCGCAGGCGGCCGACGACGCCGGATACGACTCGATCGCCATCCCCGACAGCATCATGTTCCCGGCTGAGTCCGACACCACCTACCCGTACACGACCGACGGCGATCGTGGCTTCATCGAGGACAAGCCCGTCATCGAGCCCTTCTCGTTGATCCCGTACCTCGCCGCACTCACTCCGCGGCTGCGGTTCACGACGTTCGTGATCAAGGCGCCGGTCCGGCCGCCGGTCCTGCTCGCCAAGCAGGCCGCGAGCGTGGCGGTGCTGGCGGGGAACCGGCTTCGGCTCGGGCTGGGCATCAGCCCGTGGCCGGAAGACTTCACCGCGCTCGGTCAGCCGTGGGCCGCCAGGGGCAAGCGGCTCGACGAGGTCATCGCCGTCGTGCGGGGGCTCTGCGCCGGAGGATGGTTCGAGCACCACGGCGAGCTCGTCGACGTCGCCCGGATGAAGATCTGCCCGACGCCGACCGAACCGATCCCGATCCTCGTGGGTGGGCACTCCGATCCCGCGCTCCGGCGCGCCGCCCGCCTCGGCGACGGGTGGATCCACGCCGGCGGCGGAGGCGAGGAGCTCGCGGTGCTGCTCGAGAAGCTCGACGGGTACCGGGCCGAAGCCGGGCGCGCGCACGAACCGTTCGAGGTGCACGTCGTGTCGCTCGATGCGTTCACGCTCGACGGGGTGCGACGCCTCGAGGAGACCGGAGTGACCGACTTGGTCGTCGGCTTCCGCTACCCCTACACCCGCGAGCCCGACACGCAACCGCTCGCCGAGAAGATCGATCTGCTCCGGCGCTTCGCCGACACCGTGGTCACCCGCGTCTGACTCGAGGGTCCGCGCTCGAATCCGCCGACTCCGACCGGCATCCGCTCGACGGGATGGGTACTGTCCGCGTCATGGGAGCACACGTCGAGTTCACGGCCGAGGGCGAGTCTGCACGGGGGTACCTGGCGGTGCCGCCCGGCGGAACCGGTCCTGGTGTCCTCGTGGTCCAGGAGTGGTGGGGCCTCGTTCCGCAGCTGGAGGGTGTGTGCGACCGGCTCGCGACCGAGGGGTTCGTCGCACTCGCGCCCGACCTCTACCACGGCGACATCGCCGAGCACACCGAGATGGACAAGGCCGCCGAGCTCATGAACACGCTCCCGCTCGACCGGGCGGCGCGTGACATGTCGGCCGCGATCGACTTCCTGCTCGGTCACGAAGCCGTGGAGGGTGAGCAGGTCGGGGTGATCGGGTTCTGCATGGGCGGGATGCTCACGTTGGTGCTCGCGGCTCGGGAGGGTGTCCGCATCGGCGCGGCAGTGCCGTTCTACGGTGCGCCGCTCGGCGACTCGGAGCCCGACTGGTCGGAGCTCACTGCGCCGGTGCTCGGACATTTCGCCGAGGGAGACGACTTCTTTCCCGCCGCCGCGGTGCTCGACCTCGAAGCGCGTCTGCGCGAGCTGGGCAAAGACGTGTCGTTCACCATGTATCCGGGAACAGGTCACGCGTTCGCCAACGAGACCAACGCGCTCGGTACCTACGACGCCGACGCGTCGGTCCAGGCGTGGCTCCGGACGCTCGAGTTCCTCCGTACCACCCTCGGCTGAGGGCGGGCCGGTCAGCGCCGGTCAGCGCCAGTCGCCGTTGTCGACGTCGCCGGTCGCGGCCGAGACGGTGCGGTCGTGGCGGCGCATGAGGTAGTACCCGAGGGCACCCCCGCCGACCGCGAGCACGGGGAGGGTCGCAGCCATCACCGGCACCGTGACTCCGCTGCCGGGAGCAAGGAGGCCGCCGGTCTCGGGGTCGCGCTTGTCGGCGACGTCACCCTTCGCGAACACCGCGGCCGCGACGTCGGTGTCGACGAACTGGCCGGTCGTGACCGCACACCGACACCCGGGATGGGCCCGGTACTTGTCGGCCGCTTCCTTGGTCCGGAAGACCTTGTTCTCCGCGTGCTTCTTGCAGGCACCGCATGCCGCGCAGTTCCCGTTGCCCTTGCCACCACGACACGAGCTCCCGCCGCCGACGGGATCGAGCGCGAAGGTCTCGACCGTGGCGGCGCCCGCGGGCTCAGCGGGTGCG
>JBBRHS010000374.1:0-3401 GCA_038222385.1 Acidimicrobiia bacterium | reverse complement strand
CTGCGACACTGCTCGTCCCTCTACTCTCCACCCTCCAGAGCACATGGCATCAACCAAACAGCTGCTGAACATTGGTTGTACATCTTGGACGTCCCCACCCGTCAGCGGTGTCCGGTAGCCCCGGACACGGTCGGACCGCGCTGTACCGCTACCAAGCGAGAAACGATCAGCACCCTGACCGAGCCGATCAAAATTGACCGCGCCGCCGAACCCACTCGCATCCAGCCGAGACCACCAACGACTGCATCCTCACGCACCCTCACTCCGACACCACCACTGACACCCGAATCACCGACCAATTCGCGTTGACACACTTGTAGGTTGCTCACGCAACCCATCGCGCGCTCCTCGTGTTCGTCCACGGCGTCCAGCCCGTCACGGCGCCGAACCCGTATCCGTCGGTCTGCTCCGGCTCGTGAGATGCACTCACGAGCATCACCGATTGCTCGTTCAGGCCGAAGCTCGCGAGCACACCGCTGGTACTCGGAATTGCGTTCACCTGCCTGCTCTAGGCACCGGAACACCACGGACAAGGCGAGTCGCGCAAGACCGGAGCGAGATCGGCGGACACGCGGAGCGTCGGAGGGAGGGTCGGCGCGGTAGTCGGAGGGAGGGTCGGCGCGGTAGTCGGAGGGGTAGTCCGCGTAGCAGTCGCAGATGCGCAGTTGGAGCCGAACCGCCAGGAAGCTCCGCCTCCGCAGACCCTCCGTCCAGCTCGACGAGCTGTCGCCGGGGAATGGGCTGTCCCCTCGTGGCCTCCGTCGCAACTTGATGGAGAAAGCAACCGACCAGAAGGACCTGACCGCGATGCAACTACCCACGAACAACACGCCACTCGTCTGGACCGTCGATCAAGCCGCCGCGCTCCTCGGGATCTCCCGTGCGCACGCCTACGAGCTGATCGCACGCGGCGAGCTCGACCACATACGACTCGGCCGGCGGATCGTCGTTCCGAAGCGCGTGATCGTCGAACTCATCGGTGCTTCAAGTCAAGAGTGAGCACCGGGGTCGGGCGTCCAAGAGACACGCTACGCAGCGTCATTGCCGCGCGAGGGCACTCCTACGAGCTCGCCGCCCGCAAGGAGCCCCACACCTTCGACTCCGCCGGCGCATCGTCGTGCCGAAGCACGTCGTGGAAGAACTGCTCGTCCTGACCTCGCAACAAGCAGCGGCCCGGCGGCCGAACGCTCAGCTAGCGAAGAGATCGGCGACGGCAACCGCCGCTTCGGCATCGAGAGTCGGTTGCACGTGGCTGTAGATGTCCATCGTGATACCCGTGGTCGCATGGCCGAGGCGCTCACTGACGATCTTCGGATGGATTCCCGCTTGCAATGCGAGCGTCGCCCAGGTGTGTCGAAGGTCGTGGAGCCGAATCGCGGGAACACCTGCTCTCCGGCGTGCCGCCTGGAACCACTTCGTAAAGCGATCCGGATGCAATCGCTCTCCGACCTCGTCGCAGAAGACGAGGTCGCCTTCGTTCCAGAGCTCGCCGGCCGCGACGCGCTCCTCGAGCTGGGCGCGTCGATGGGCGCGCAGTACGGCGACCGTCGCGGGATCGAGCGAAAGGGATCGACGCGATCGCGCAGTCTTCGGTGGGGACCACATGATCACGTCGTCGACGACCGTCAGCGAGCGTTCGATCATCAGGCGACCCGCGTCGAGGTCGACCGACGACCAGCGCAGACCGAGCGCCTCGCCTCGTCGCATCCCGGTGGCGATCAGCAATCGATATGCCGGTGCGAGTCGATCGTCTTGAACAGCCGCAAGGAAGGTGCGAACGTCGTCGGCGGTCCAGGTCGCCAGTGCGGGTCGCTGGACGACGGGAGGCTTGACCAGAGAAGCGACGTTGCGGGGCACGAGGCCGAACCGCTCCGCGTCGGCAAGCGAGCGCCGCAACGCGATGTGGAGGTTCTTCACCGTCTTCGGAGCGAGACCACCACCGAAGCGGTGGCCCTCCAGCAACAAGCTCGCGTACAGCTCCTCGATGTCGAGCGGGCGGAGCGCCTGGAGCCGGACGTGACCAAGGCGGTCCTTCACCCGTTCGAGCCCGGACCGGTAATCACGCAACGTCGAGGCGCGGATCTTCGGCGCGATGGCTACGAGCCACCGGTCGATCCACTCGCCCACGGTCTGCGGATCCTTGGCGATGTAGGTGCCGTCATTCACGGAACTCACCGCGACGGCCAGCGCGTCCTCGGCCTCCCGCCGCGTCCGAAAACCACCTTTGGTGCGTTGGCGGCGATGGCCGCTCACCGGGTCACGGCCCGTATCCATCACGTATGTCCAGGTCCTCCCCCGCTTGTGAACGTGCCCGCGCATGCTGATCACGTTAGCAAGGCGTTAGCAAATCGGGAAGAGAGGCAACGAAGCCGGCGGATCGATCCCGCATTTGCCCTGCTCAGCGGTGCCCGGAACAGGATTCGAACCTGTACGCCCCCGAGGGGACCGGCGGGTTTAAGCCGCCTGCGTCTACCGTTCCGCCACCCGGGCTCGGGCGAAGGCTACGCGGTGGGATCCGGCTTCTCGCCCTTGTCGGGTCGTTGGGCCCTGGCCCGTCCGTAGATCCGGCCGGCGGCACGTGATGCACCGCGCGTCGTCCGGTCGACCGTCTTGCCGAGGTTGCGCGCCGACTCGCCGAGCGACGCGGCGGTCGTCGCCGGGGCCTGGGCGGGAGCGGGGGCGGCCGATTCCGTCGCCGACGGCCTGTCGGGCAGGGCCGGGATCGACTCCGTCGCGGCAACGGGCTCGGCCGGGGCCTTCGATGCGACGGTACGACGCGAGCCACGGCTCCACTGGGTGTGCCAGTTCAGCCAGGCCACGGCCGCCGCCCCGAGGAAGCACAGCGCCCAGGCGATCGGTTCGGTACTGCCCGACACGATCGGCGCGGCGACGAGCGCGCCGATCACCGCGACGTCGAGCAGGCGGTGCAGCTTCGGAGGAATCCAGCGCACCGCGCCCATCGAGGCGTCGGTCGTGGCCGCGAGCACGAAGAGCAGACCGCCGGTCACCGCCATGAACGTGGCCGCCTTCCCCGCGTTGATGCTCTGGGTGACGATCAAGACCGCGAGGAGGTACTCGACGAGCTGATGGATCCACAGCGGGAGGCGGATACGCACGCCGACCAGTCTGGCCCACGACTGCGACCGTCATGCCGCGACGCGGCCCGGCGCCTCGGCCGCGACGGCCTCCCGGAACGAGGCCCGCAGCCGCACCCTCGCCTCCCCCTCCACCCCGTTGGCGACGAGCACACCCTCGACCATGTCGGTGGCGACCTCGGCGAAGGACCGGCCCCGGAGCTGCACCGAGACCACCGCCCCGCCCGGGTACCGGCGGATAGTCCGGGCCGCACCCTTGACCCGCGGCGGGCTCCGGAACGCCGGGGCCTCGAGGCCGGCCCCGCG
>JBBRHS010000373.1:0-3408 GCA_038222385.1 Acidimicrobiia bacterium | reverse complement strand
TGAGCACTACACGATCACCGACGCGATCAACGAGCCCCAGCCGTTGTCGCGCATCCCGGTGATGATCGGTGGGAGCGGTGAGAAGAAGACGCTGCGGATGGTCGCGCAGTACGCGGATCTCTCGAACCTGACCTGTGACCCCGCTGAGGTGCCACGCAAGCTCGACGCGTTGGCAGAACACTGCGAGCGGCTCGGTCGTGACCGGGCCGAGATCGCAGTGTCGTGGAATCGCGTCGTGTGTCTCGCGCCGACTACTGAGCAGGCGATCGAGGAGCGCAACACGTACCTCGCGATGCGCGGGATGGACTTCGCGAACCTGCCCACGGAGATCCAGGAGGCGCTCGACGCCATGGTGCTCGTCGGTGATCCCGACACCGTCGGACAGCGCTTCGTGGAGTACAAGGAGCTGGGCCTCGACGGGCTGACCGTGTCGGCTCCCGCCAATGGCCACATCCCGGAGCGCGTGGCGCTCCTCGGCGAGACCCTCGCGAAGGTGTTCTGACCCGTAGCGCGTTCGCGAACCGGCTTCGGGAGGATCACGCGCGGACGCGCTGACCCCCCGGCTCAACGAGGACGCTGTCACGGATTCCGTCGGCACCGACGAGCTCGAGCTCTCCATTGCCGTAGGCGTACACACAGAGCTGCACAACTCTGCGCTGGCGGATCGTGTCGGAGAGACCCGGCGGCACGTCGGGCCCCCAGTTGAACCGATCGCGATCCTGGAACATCGGGTACCCCATCGGGTCGTACCAAGACACGTCGATCCCTACCGCGCCGCACAGGATCTCGTTGTCGGCGGTGGCGGCCGCGATGCCGAATGCCGTTCCCGGTTCGCCGTAGGCCCCGGGCTCGAAGGTGAAGTGGCTCGAGTAGCCGTTGCGGTTCGGCTGATCCTGCAGGTGCAGACGCATGTACTCCTCCACGCCCGTGGTCTGCGCGTTGGGGAGGACGTGCGGAGGGAGCGCACCCTGGCCGGTGTCCTTGTGCATCCGGAAGTAGTCCGTGAGCTGGTCGACGATGTCTTCGGGCATCGTCGCGGTATCCGAGCGAACGTCGAAGCCGTCGACTTCGAGCGGTCGGATCGACGGCTCGACGCCGGGCCGGTACGCGTACCCCGTCGCGAGCGTGACGTTCCACGGGTCGGATGCGCGTTCACGCCGGAAGAGCAGGATCGCGACCCAATGATCTTCGTCGTTCGTCGTCGTCGACGCCTGAGCGAGGAAGTGCGCCGGGTAGGTCTCTTGGCGGGGGACGAGCGCGACGAGGTCGTCGGGGACCTGTGGATCGACCCGACCCGCCCAACACCGGTTCCGCACTCCGGCGAGGTCGTACGCGGCGGCCGCGCCCGACTCCAGCGCCCGGATGGCCGTGGCGTCATGGCGACGAATCGCCTCGGCGCGAACCGGCCACACGTCGCGCACCAGTTGCTCCGCCGCTGCTCGGGTGATCACCGGGCCGTCGGAAGGGGAGGCATGCAACCGGGCGGACAGTGCTTCGGGAACCGTGACCGAGCCCGGATGTCGGAGAGGACTGCCGTCGCAGGCGAGGCCGCGGGGTCCGACACGGGACTGCCGGGCGTTCAACCCGACGTCGTCGAGCGCCGGGATCACGATCGACGTGACGACGAGCACCCACTGGAGCACGACGGCCGTAGCGGCGATCGAGATCGCGACCGCCGGCGATCGCATGCACCCTGGTCGGGGCGCGAGTGGCCAGGATCCGCTCGCGCTGTCCGGGGTCACGTCTGCTCCTCCGCTGCCTCGTCCCGACGCTACGAAACCCGGCGGAACGGGACATGAGCCGATCGGATCACCGGGTGTTGACGGCATGGAGAGCAGCTTCGACGTTTACCTCTCGACCCTCAACTGAGCCCGCACCTCAATGAGCCGTGTCAACTCAGCCATTCGTCGACGGCGGCCTGGTCCGACTCGTAGATCCGACACGTCAGGATCAGGCGGTCGGCGACGGTGTACTCGAGCGCACGATCGAGCTCGAGGGTCACGCCGTCGCGAGTCCACTGCTCGGTGACCAGCGCGACGACACTGCGCTCACCGACGGTCACGTCGTTCACCCGAACGACCTTCCGGTCGGTGGCGGCCTGGAGCGTGATCAGCGCAGTCAGCGCGGCGTCCTTGCCGCGATGGGTGCCGGCCAGATGGTGGGTTCCGGCCCACTCGAGGACGACGTCGTCGTGGTACGCGTCGAAGAGCGCACCGACGTCGCCCGCGAGCCACGCGTCGCAGTAGTCGTGCACGACCGTTCCGGCTTCGGCCTGGTCCATCTGGCTGTCCTCCTCGCCCGGCGAACGTGCGTTCGGTAGCATGCGGGATCGTTCGTCCCACGATCTCACGCCCAGGGTGACTCCGACGTTGAACCCCACATGAACGCCTCTCCCCCCGCCACCCGGCGGCGCGGTGGCCGGAGCCGCCTCGGCGGAGTCCCGGTCGCGTTGTCGCAGCCGGCCGACTTGTCGACGACCGGTCAGCTCGGCCTCGCGATCGGCAAACCCCCCGAGGTGCGGACGACGCGCGAGGTGCTGCCCGACGTCGTCCACGTGCCCGACTGGCTCGACCTCGACGCCCAGCGCGCGCTCGTCGCCGACTTCCGGCGGTGGGCGCTCCCACCCGCGGGACTGCGCCATCCGAGGGTTCCGACCGGTCACCTGATGAGCGTGCAGTCGGTGTGCCTCGGCTGGCACTGGTACCCCTACGTCTACAGCCGCACCGCCGACGACACCGACGGCGCGCCGGTGAAGCCGCTGTCGCCGTCGGTCGTCGACCTCGCCCGCGCCGCGGTGGCCGCCGCGTACGGTCCGACGCATCCCGACGCGGTCGCCTTCGGGCCCGACGCCGCGATCGTGAACCTCTATCCGCCCGGCGCGCGCCTCGGCCTGCACCAGGACGGTGAGGAGCCGTCGGCGGCACCGGTCGTCACCGTCAGCCTCGGCGACACGTGCACGTTCCGCCTCGCCGGCGTCGACCGCCGCACGGGCCCGTTCACCGACGTCGAGCTCCGCAGCGGCGACCTGTTGGTGTTCGGTGGCGCGCAGCGCCTCGTGTACCACGGCGTCCCGAAGGTCTTTCCCGAATCCGCACCCGCGAATCTCGGTCTCCCGCCCGGTCGACTGAGTCTCACGGTGCGGCAGACCGGTTTCTCCTGACACCGCCGGCGGTCTGCGGACCCTGATCGGTGCTCGAGGCAGGTTGATCAGGAGGCGCTGCTACGCCGATCGACGATGCAGGCGGAGCTGATGGCAGAGATGTGCTCGTGGTCGGTGCCGCAGCAGCCGCCGAGCACGGTGATCTGTGGATGGGTCCCGAGCAGGTCCCGGTAGTGCGACGCGAGATCGTCGGGGTCGCCACGGTCGAGCTCCTCGGCCTCGTCGAGCTCCGCGTGGCTCATGCCTGA
>JBBRHS010000372.1:0-3417 GCA_038222385.1 Acidimicrobiia bacterium | reverse complement strand
CGGCGCCGGCCAGTTCGGCTTCTCCCCGTTGTGGGACTGGATCACCGCTGAGGAACCCGACCTCCTCGACTGACCCGTCGAAACTGCGCTTTGGCGTCGCAAGACGCCAATAGTTGTCGTCCAGCGACGCCGAAGCGTTGGTGTCCCAGGCATGCGGTTGGCTTTGGGGGCATGGACGCACCCGACCTCCGACTCGCTCACTTCGTGCGCGATCGGCACGGCCACTTCAGCGCCGAGCACGTGGCGCTGATCGGCTTCACCGATCGGCAACGTACCTACCGCCTCCAGACAGGCGAGTGGGAGCGGGCCTACGACGACGTCTACCGTCTCGCCGGCGCCACGCGAACGTGGAAGGGCGATCTGCTCGCGGCCTGTTGGGCGGGCGGGTTCCGGGCCGTGGCGTCGCACCGATCGGCTGCGGCGCTCTGGGGACTGAAGGGTGGGCGGCGCCACATCGCCGAGATCACGTGTCCGCGCTGGCGTCGTGCCCGACACGACGGACTGGTCGTCCACGAACACAAGGCACTCGATCCGGCCGATTGCACCGTGGTCGACGGCATCCCGGTCGCACGGCCCGAGCTGACGCTGCTCGGGATCGCGGCGGTCTGCTCAGCTTCGGTGCTCGAGATGGCGCTCGACCGGGCCGAGAACGAAGGGCTGGTCACACCCGCGTCGGTTCGCAGCCTGGTCAGGCGGATGGCTCGTCCGGGGCGTCCCGGGATCGTCGCCCTGCGAACCCTCCTCGATTCGCGCAATCCGGAGGACGGGATTCCGGCGAGTGAGCGCGAGACGATGTTGCGTCAGGGTCTCCGATCCCGCGGTCTTCCCGAGCCGACCGTGCAACACCGGATTGAGCGCGGTGGCGTGTTCATCGGTCGGGTCGACGCGGCGTACCCGGAAGCGTGGATCGCGATCGAGTACGACAGCTACGAGTTCCACGGAGGTCGGCTCGCGTTGGTCAGAGACAGTGAACGCCGCACCAAGCTCCTTGCGGCGGGATGGCATCCGTTCACCGCGACCGACGTCGAGCTCAAGTCGGGCTGTCGCACGTTGGCTCCCGCCATCGCAGAGCTGCTCCGACGTGCAACCTGAACGCTTTGGCGTCGCAGCACGCCAATAGTTGTCGTCCTGCGACGCCAAAGCGTTCGCTAGGCCTTGGACTTCGCCCAGGCGATGCTGCCTTCGAGGAAGGCGCCGGTGTCGGGGAACTTGTTCGCGACGATGTCGGTGAACCACTCGGGGACGTAGATCTCGAACGTGCCCGCGGCAAGCTGGTCGAGGACGGGTTGGACGATGGCGTCGACGGGGAGGGCCTCGATGTCGGCCATCGACGCGTCGTTGTCGGGAAGGTGGAACAGGTCGGTGTCGATGACGCCGGGGTTCACCACGTGCACGCGCACGTCGGACCCGCCGACCGCGAGGTCGACCTGCATCGACTCCGACCATGCGGTGAGCGCGGCCTTCGACGCCGCGTAGGCGGCCTCGCTCGGCGGGCTGAAGCGGGCTGCGACCGACGAGATGTTGACGATGCGTCCGCTCCGCTCGATCAACCCGGGGAGCAGCGCGAGCGTGAGGCGGATGGGGGAGAAGAAGTTGATCGCCATGACCGACTCGACGACGTCGGGCGTGAGGCCCTGCACCCGGCGCCGCTTCGGGATGCCGGCGTTGTTCACCAGCACGTCGATGCCACCGAGCTCGTCGGCGGCCCGTTCGGCGAAGTCGGCGACGCCGTCGAGGTCGGCCAGGTCGACGGTCCAGGCTCGCGATCCGGGGGCGTGGTCGCGGAGTCGGGCGAGCACTGCGTCGAGGCGGTCGGTGCGTCGGGCGCAGATGCCGACGGTCGCGCCGGCGGCGGCGAAACCCTCGGCGAGCGCGGCGCCGATCCCCGACGATCCGCCCGTCACGAGCACGTTCTTGCCGGCCACTGCGTAGGTCATGGTGTCTCCCCCCGGGCGCCCTGGCTGACGCCGACGTCAGGCTAACGTCCCCGCCGTGACCCTCGACCCGGCGTCCGTCGCGCTCACCGACCGCGTGGCCGTCGTGACCGGAGCCGCGGTCGGGATCGGTCGGGCGACGGCCCTCGCGCTGGCCCGGTTCGGTGCCCACCTCGCGGTGTGCGACCGCGACGTCGAGAACCTCGACACGCTCGCCGACGAGATCGAAGGTCTCGGCCGCCGGGTGGTCGCGGCCGGGCTCGACGTGCGCGACGCCGAGGCCGTCGAGGGGTTCCTCGCGACGGTCGGGGAGCGCCACGGGACCGTCGACGTGCTGGTGAACAACGCCGGCGGCGGTTTTCGGGCCGGGTTCCTCGACGTGTCGGCGAAGGGCCAGCAGTCGCTCGTCGACGAGAACTTCACCAGCGTCACCCACTTCGTGCGGGGAGTCGTTCCGCTCATGCCCGCGACGGGAGGCTCGATCATCACCATCACGTCGATCGAGGCGCATCGGGCCGGGCCGGAGTTCGCGGTGTACAGCGCGATGAAGTCGGCGTGCATGAGCCTCACCAAGAGCCTCGCCCTCGAGCTCGGGCCGAGGATGATCCGGGTCAACTGCGTCGCACCCGACGTGATCCCGACCCCCGGGATCGGGGCCGACATCCCCGTGCGCACGCCGCTGCCCCGGGCCGGAGATCCCGACGACATCGCGGGTGCGGTCGTGTTCCTCGCCAGCGACGCGCTCTCCGGGTTCGTGACCGGCACGACGATCCACGTCGACGGCGGGAACCTCGCCGCGGGTGGGTGGCGACGAAACGACGACGGGACCTACACCACATGACGAGCATCCGTTGAAGTTCGGGATCCCGCTCGGCGCGCTCAACGCGCACTTCCACCTCGACGCGGCCGCAGCTGCCGAGCGGCTCGGTTACGAGTCGGTGTGGATGCCGGAGCACCTCGTGCTGCCGGTCACGATGAAGGGATCGCCCATCCCGGGCGACGACCACCCACCGGTCCCACCCACCACGCCCGTCTTCGACGCGTTCAGCTACCTCGCGTTCCTCGCGGCCCGCTGCCCGAGCCTCCGACTCGGCACCCACGTCTACAACATCGGTCTGCGTCATCCTTTCGTCGCGGCCCGGGCGGTCCAGACGCTCGACGTGTTGAGCGGCGGCCGGGTCGAGTTCGGGATCGGCGCGAGCTGGCTCGCCGAGGAGTGGGATGCGATCGGCCTCGACTTCCGGACGCGCGGGCGACGGGTCGACGAAGCGCTCGCGGTCTGCAAGCAGCTGTGGTCGGAACCCGAGATCGAGCACCACGGTGAGTTCTTCGACTTCGACGCCGTCGCGTTCGAGCCGAAGCCGGTGCAGAAGCCGTGGCCACCGATCCTCGTGGGTGGTGAGAGCCCGGCGGCGCTGCGGCGCGCGGCCCGGGCCTGCGACGGTTGGATCGGGATGAGCCACACCTTCGAGACCGGTGCCGT
>JBBRHS010000371.1:0-3436 GCA_038222385.1 Acidimicrobiia bacterium | reverse complement strand
GTGGGCATCGAGATCCACGAGGCGCCCCGGGTGGGCTCGACCTCGGCTGATACCCTGGCTCCCGGCGCCGTCGTGACCGTCGAGCCGGGTGTGTACCTCACCGGCATCGGAGGCGTGCGCATCGAAGACACCCTCGTCGTCGTCTCCTCCGATGATCGGGCTTCCGGCAACGGTGTCGGCTCGCGCGTGTTGACCAACTCCCCGAAGGAACTCGTCCTGTGAGCATCTCCACCAACGATCTCAAGAACGGCATGGCCCTGAACCTCCCCGAGGGCCTCATGACCGTCACCGAGTTCCAGCACGTGAAGCCGGGGAAGGGCGGTGCGTTCGTCCGCACGAAGCTCAAGAACTTCCGGACCGGGGCGGTGATCGAGCGTACGTACCGCGCCGACGAGAAGGTGCCGCTCGCGATGATCGACAAGCGCGAGATGCAGTACCTCTACCGAGACGGCAACAACTTCGTGTTCATGGACAACGACACCTACGACCAGGTCCAGGTCGACCCGGCCGATCTCGGCGAGGCCGCGCAGTACCTCAAGGAGGGCAACACCGCGGTGCTGCCGACCTTCGAGGACCGGGTGGTCGGGGTGGAGCTCCCCGCCGCGGTCGAGCTCGTGGTGACCGACACCGAACCTGGGTTCGCGGGCGACCGGGTGTCGGGCGCGCGGAAGGCCGCGACACTCGAGACGGGCCTCGTCGTGCAGGTGCCGTTGTTCGTCGAGACCGGTGAGACGATCAAGGTCGACACCCGTACCGGGGAGTATCTGGCGCGCGCCTAGCGCGCCGGCCCCATGATGCGGCCGCGCCGCCTGGCCCGGGAACGGGCGCTCGAACTGTGTTACGAGCTCGAGCAGCGCCCGGGTTCGCTCGACGCGTTGCTCGCCGAGCTCCCGACCGAGCCCGACGCGTACTCGGTGTCGCTCGCACGCGGCGTCGAGGACCACCGAGACGAGATCGACGCGCTGCTCCGTCGGTACTCCGAGCACTGGGCGCTCGAACGCATGCCGGTGATCGACCGGGCCGTTCTGCGGTTGGGCTGCTACGAGTTGGCCTACGTCCCTGACACCCCGACCGGCGTCGTGATCAGCGAGGCCGTCGAACTCGCGAAGGAGTACTCCACCAAGGACTCCGGCCGGTTCGTGAACGGGATGCTCGGCCGGATCGCCGAAGAGGTGCGCTCCGCACCGGCCACCCCCGGGGCCCAGTCGTGACCGCGGAGCTCCGATGATGGCGACGTCGCCCGCCGCGCCCGCCGAGGTCGAGGTCGAGGAGCTGGGCGCCGAGCCCGACTTCGAGGAGGGCATCGAGACCGACACGCCGTGGCTGGTCATCGTGTGGAACGACCCGGTGAACCTCATGTCGTACGTGGTGTTCGTGTTCCAGAAGCTCTTCGGGTACTCACGCGCGAAGGCCACGAAGCTCATGCTCGAGGTGCACCACGACGGCAAGTCGGTCGTGGCGAGCGGGACCCGCGAGAAGGCCGAGGGCGACGTCGGCCGGCTCCACGCCCACGGCCTCTGGGCCACCATGGAACGCGATACACCCTGATGGGCGCGCGGGTCGGGTTCGTCGGCTGATGGCGTCGGTGAAGAAGCGCCGCAAGGGGGTCGTGCTCGAACTGTCCCCCGAGGAGGTCGCGTTGCTGCAGACCCTCCCGGCGCAGCTCGCACCCGTCATCGAAGCCGGCCCGCCCGCGGACGCGGGCACCGATCCGGTCCGCGACCGGTTGTTTCCCCGCGCCTACCTCGACCCGACGGAAGAGGAGGCGGAGCACAACTGGCAGGACATGGTCCACTCCGATCTCGTGGCCGAGAAGTCGGCGGCCCTCGCGGCGCTCGCCGAGACACTCGAGCGTGTCGCCGACGCCGATCGCGACGCGAAGCTCACTCTCGATCGCGCCGAGACCGAAGCGTGGCTCTCGGCGCTCAACGACGCCCGGTTGGCGTTGGGCGTGACCCTCGGGATCACCGAGGAGCACGATCCGAGCCGGCTCGATCCCTCGGATCCCGGCTCACAGCCGTTCTTCGTCTACGACTGGCTCACGATGCTGCAGGGCACCATCCTCGAGGTGCTGTTGGAGTAGTGCTCTTGGAGTAGGGTTCGAGAGACCGTGAAGGGAATCCTGTGAGGTTCCCACGGAGGAGCACCGATGCCGGAGAGCACCCGCGCCGCGCGCGCGTCGAACACCGCCGAACCGATCGCCGCCCCCCCGAACATCCGTGGTTCAGCCGATGAGTTCGTGCTCCGGACCGAGGTGTTCTCTGCCGACGACCTCCGCCGCGCCCACACCCGGATCGCGCACGAGATCGTCGAGCGGAACCACGGCGCCGACGACCTGATCCTGGTCGGCCTCCACACCCGCGGTCCCGCCATCGCTCGCCGCATCGCCGCCGCGATCGAGTCGTTCGAGCAGGTCACGGTCCCGGTGGGCACCCTCGACGTCGCCTTCTACCGGGACGACATCGGGCTGCGGGCCGTCCAACCCCTCGGCGCGACCGAGGTCCCGGTCGACATCGGCGGCAAGGTCGTCGTGCTGGTCGACGACGTGCTCTTCACCGGTCGGACCATCCGGGCCGCGCTCGACGCCCTCACCGAGCTCGGTCGGGCCCGGGCGGTGCAGCTCGCGGTGCTGGTCGACCGCGGCCATCGGGAGCTGCCGATCCGGGCCGACTTCGTCGGCAAGAACCTCCCGACCCGCGAAGCCGAAGACGTGCGGGTCCGGCTCCACGAGACCGACGCCGTCGCCGAAGACGTCATCGAGCTGTGGGGTCCGGCCGAGAGCGCTCACCCCGAGACCCGCCCCGACGGGGACGGCCCCGAATGAGGCACCTGCTCTCGATCGACGATCTCGACCGCACCGGACTCGAGCAGATCCTCGACCTGTCGGAACGGTTCATCGAGGTGACGCACCGAGACATCCCGAAGGTCCCCGCGCTGCGGGGCAAGACGGTCGTGTCGCTCTTCTACGAGGAGTCGACCCGCACCCGCTTGTCGTTCGAGACCGCGGCGAAGCGCCTCTCGGCCGACACGATGACCTTCACGGTGGGTTCGTCGTCGGTGAAGAAGGGCGAGAGCCTGCGCGACACAGTGCAGACGATCGAGGCGATGGGCATCGACGCGATGGTCGTCCGCCACGGCAGCGCGGGCGCCCCGAACCGCATCACCGAGTGGATCGACGCCGCGATCATCAACGCGGGCGACGGCTGCCACGAGCACCCGACGCAGGCCCTGCTCGACGTGCTCACGCTGCGCCGGCGCCGGCCGTCGGGCCTCGACGGGTGCCGGATCGCCATCGTCGGCGACGTCCGCCACTCCCGGGTCGCCCGCAGCGACGTGCTCGCCTTCACCGCGCTGGGTGCCGAGGTGACGCACCGAGACATCCCGAAGGTCCCCGCGCTGCGGGGCAAGACGGTCGTGTCGCTCTTCTACGAGGAGT
>JBBRHS010000370.1:0-3436 GCA_038222385.1 Acidimicrobiia bacterium | reverse complement strand
GTGAGCTCCACCGGCCTGCCGATCGGGGTGCAGCTCGTAGCCGCGACCGGTCGCGAGGATCTACTCATTCGCGTGGCGTCGCAGCTCGAGCAGGCCGCGCCGTGGGCCGACCGTCGACCTCCCGTCCACGCGTGAGGTCGACGAGACCGGTCCGGTCGGTCAGCCCTGGTTGGTCTTCTGGGTGATGGCCTTGCGGGCCTGCAGGTACGCCCCGACGGCGTCGGCGAACTCCGACACGTTGTAGATGTCTTCCTCGTACGACCACTTCCCGTCGCCCGCATAGGTGAGCTGCGACCAGTTGATCGCCTGGTAGACCTCGCCGTCGCCGAGACTCTGCATGCGGTTCCAGACCGCGCACACGACCCAGCTCTTCTCCTCGTCGACGATCCACCACTCGGCCGGAAACTCGGTCATCTCGTTGTTGGGGAACTCGGCCATCGTCGACGAGATCCACGCACGGATCGCTTCGCGGCCCTCGAACCGGCCGTAGAGGTGCTCGACGTACACCGCGTCGTCGGTGAAGAGATCGGCCCACGGGTCCCAGTTGCCCGACGCCCCGGCCTGCGCGGCCACGGCCCGGTAGTTCGCGTACTCGCGCTCGATCTCGGCTCGGCTGAACTCGCCCACTGGTTCCCCCTCGTCATGTCGTCGGGGTTCACCCTACGATCCGTGGCATGCGCGCATGGAGGGTCCACGAGCTCGGCGAGCCGGAAACCGTGCTCCGCCTCGACGACGTCGAGCCCCCCGTGGCCGGGCCGGGCGAGGTCACGATCGACGTCGCCGCGTCGTCGTTGAACTTCCCCGACGTCCTCATGTGCCGGGGCGAGTACCAGGTGAAGCCGCCGCTGCCCTTCACGCCGGGAGCCGAGGTGGCCGGCGTCGTCGAGACGATCGGCGACGGCGTCGATCCCGGGCTCGTCGGCAAGCGGGTGCTCGCGATCCCGACCTTCGGCCACGGCGGGTTCACCGAGCAGACGCTCGCACCGGCGGGTGGCGTGTTCGAGATCCCCGACTCGCTGGGCTGGCACGCGGCAGCCGCGCTCCACGTGACGTACCAGACCGGGTACCTCGCGCTGCACCGGCGGGCCAGGCTCCAGCCCGGAGAGACGTTGCTGGTCCACGCGGGGGCGGGGGGTGTCGGGTCGGCCGCGATCCAGCTCGGCCTCGCCGCCGGGGCGCGGGTCATCGCGACGGCCGGAGGTCCGGAGAAGGTGCAGGTCTGTCGTGATCTCGGAGCCGACCTCGTGATCGACTACCGCGCCGACGACTTCGTCGACGCGGTGAAGGGCGCGACCGACGGGCAGGGCGCCGACGTGATCTACGACTCCGTCGGTGGCGACACCTTCGACCGGTCGCGCAAGTGCATCGCGTTCGAGGGTCGGATCCTGGTCATCGGGTTCGCGGGAGGCCGCATCGCCGACGCACCCACGAACCACGCCCTCATCAAGAACTACTCCATCGTGGGTGTCCACTGGGGTCTCTACAACATCCGCCAACCCGAACGCATCCGCGCCACCCACGCCGACCTGATGCGACTGCACGCCGAGGGTCTGATCGATCCGCTGATCTCCCGGGTGGTCCCGATGGCCGAGGTGCCGGCCGCGCTCGGTCAGCTCGCGAGCCGGCGCACCTGGGGCAAGCTCGTCACCGAACCCCACACCTGACCCACCGACTGACCCACCGACTCGATCGGTCAGATTCCGGGTGGTTTCGCAACGCGTTCGCCCCGAGGGGGTTCGATCGGCAACGATCGGGGCGTGTCCGACATCATCCGCCTCCTTCCCGACCCCGACCAGCACGACCTCCTGCGGTCGGCGCTGCAACGGGTGAACCTCGCGTCGAATGCGGCGCGCACGGCCGCGCTCGACCAGCGGGTCGACGGTGGTGCCGACCTCAAGGCGATCGTGAAGGCCGAGACCGAGCGGTTCAAGGTCCCGGCCGGTCTCCTCACGCCGACCGCCCAACGGGTCCAGGAATCGCTCACGGGCCCACCCGGTCGGCGGCAGAAGTTCGGCGAGTACCAGTCGGTCACGCTGCCCGCGTCGTCGTTGAAGTGGGGCGCGAGCGATCGTGTCTCGATTCCCACTGGCTCCGGCCGCCGCACGATCAGGGTCTACGTCGACCCGCAGCGGGGTGCGCTCCGGCCGCCGCTCGAGGGTCGCGCCGCGTCCCTCGTGTTCCGCAACGGCGAGTTCGAGTTGGTCGCCGCCGACGAAGACGAGTGAGCGCAGGCGGAGGCCCGGACGTCGCGCACGGGGCGGGAACCGGTGAGCGGTCGAGGGCCGCAGCCGGAGCGAACCATGAGGGCGCGAGCGCAGGCGGAGGCCCGGACTTCCCCGACGGGATGGAAACGGGTGAGCGGTCGAGGGCCGCAGCCGGAGCGAACCATCAGGGCGCGCGGCTCCTGCTCGTGCGGCACGGACAGTCGACGTGGAACGCGGAGGGGCGGTGGCAGGGTCAGGCCGATCCGCCGCTCTCGTCGCTCGGCGAGGAACAGGCACGGGCCGCGGCCGCGTCGCCGGAACTCCAGGGGATCGACGCCTGGTGGAGCTCCGACCTCCGTCGCGCGGCTGAGACCGCCGATCTGGTGGTGGCCGGGCGCGGCACGCGCGACGTCGACCCGAGACTGCGCGAGCGGCACGCGGGCGAGTGGGAGGGGCTGACCCGGGCCGAGATCGATGCGGGGTGGCCCGGGTTCCTCGCCGAGCACCGACGCCCGGCGGGGTGGGAAGACGACGAACCGCTGCTCGTGCGGGCACTCGACGCGCTGCACGAGATCGCCGCGGCGACCCCGGGCGGGCGGGTGCTGGTGGTCACCCACGGAGGTGTGATCCGGGCGCTCGAACGACGGCTCGACGCCGACGACCTGCCGGTGCCGAACCTCGGGGGCCGGTGGGTCGGGATCGGCACCGGTACCCCGGAGTTGGGCGAACGGGTGCTCCTCGTCGACGTGGGTCAGGTCACGGTTCCCGGACAGATCTGAGCCGGATGGGAGTCGTCGACGAGCGACTAATCTGAGAGGCTCCCTCGATCCGGAGAAGCGCGTGTCCGAGCCCGACCCCGAGCTGGCAGCAGAGCAGCGCTACGTCGACCGGGCGCTCGCGCGGCTCGATGCGATGCGCGGCTCTGCGAGCCGGGTGTCGGAGGCCTACGCCGACGTGCAACGGGGCGGCACGCACCAGGCCCGGCTCGAGCGCGACATCGCCCAGGACGTGACGCACCGGCGGCTCGTGGCCCTCGACATCGGTGACGCGTCGTTGGTCTTCGGCCGCCTCGACCTGCAGCCCGGTCCCGATCGGGAGCCCCGGTTGTACGTCGGGCGCCTCGCGGTCGACGACACCGACCGGACGCCGCTGGTCATCGACTGGCGGGCCCCCGTCGCGGAGCCGTTCTACCGGGCGACCGCGATCGAACCGATGAACGTGATCCGGCGCCG
>JBBRHS010000369.1:0-3442 GCA_038222385.1 Acidimicrobiia bacterium | reverse complement strand
GACACACGGGTTGCTGTTCCTCGATCCGAGGGCGACGGTTACGCCCGGTCGCGCTCCTCGACCGTGACGGTCTTCATGGCGTCACCGACCTGGATTCCCGTGTCGACATCCATCCCGTCGACCACGAAGCCGAAGAGGCTGTAGTCCTTGGTGAGCTTCCGGGTGCAATCGTCGATGGTGATGAAGAACTGCGAGCCGTTCGTGTTCGGACCCGAGTTCGCCATCGCGACCGCGCCGGGGGTGTACTCGCCCTTCACGTCTTCGTCGCGGAACTTGTACCCGGCGTCGCCGGTGCCGGTGCCCTGGGGGCATCCGCCCTGGATCACGAAGTCGGGCACGACGCGGTGGAACGTGAGACCGTCGTAGAAGCCCTGGCGAGCGAGACCGACGAAGTTGTTCACGGTGTTCGCCGCGAGCTGGGGGTCGAGATCCATCACGATGTCGCCCTTGTCGGTGGCGATCGTGGTCCGGTAGATCTTGGAGCCGTCGATCTGGTACTCGGGGGGTTGCGCCACGGTTCGGTCCTGCTTTCTTCGGCCGGCTCGTCGGTTCGAGCGGGTCAGGGTTGGCTGGGAGACTCCGAGGCGGCGACCGCCTCGGCGAGCAGCCCGCGGACCCGGTCCGAGAGCGGGCTGTCGGGGACGAGGGTGATGTAGCGCTGGAACCGCGGGATCGCACCGGTTGCATCCGACTTCCCGCGGAACAGCACCACGCCCTTGAAGAAGTGGGCGTCAGGATAGGTCTCGTCGGCGGCGATCGCGGCATCCAACCGGGGGATCGCGTCGTCGACCCTCCCCGCGAGGTACAGCAACCACCCGCTGTACGCCTGCGCCTCGGCGATGGTCGGATCGATCGCGGTCACCGACGAGAACTCGGCGAACGCCTCGGGGTACTGCTCGCGGGCCAAGAGGAACCGAGCCAGGGCCAGATGCGCCTGCGGGTCGTCGGGCGTCTCGCGGATCGCCTGCTCGAGCGTCTCCCGTCGCTCGGCCTGCGAGACGGTGGCGGTGTTGCCAGAGCCGGTCTGGCCCGGCATGCGGCCGCCGAGCGCGGTGGTGAGCACCACCGCGGCGACCACTCCGAAAGCGATGATCCCGACGACGGTGAGGACGCGACGTCGAGCGGAGATCGGTGGCGCAACCGGTGCCGGTGCCGCGAGTTCGTCGGCATCGGCGCGCAGGGTCGCTGCGGCGCGTGCGGTGTAGTCGCTGTGCAGTCGCTCGTAGGTCGCATCGTCGATGTTCCCCGCTTCGTGTTCCGCCTCGAGGTCGTCGAGCGACCGGAACAGGAACTCCCGCTCCGCGTCGACCCCCACGCCGCCCTCATTCGGCGTCATCGGTCGCTCCGGGCTTCGGCCACGAGCGCTTCGTCGGCTTCGGTCGCGATGAGGCGCGGTTCGCGGCGCCAACGGCGGAGCGCGAGCACCAGACCACCCGCGCCGAGTACGAGCGCGAGTACCGGGAGGCCCCACACGATCCAGCCGAGGCCGGAGCCGCTCGGCTTCAACAGGATGAACTCACCGTAGGAGTCGACGAACGCGCGCTTGATCTCGCCGTCGGACTGGCCAGCCTCGACGCGGCGGCGGATGTCGGCCCGGAACGCACGCGCCGATGAAGTGGAGCTCGAAGCGACCGATTGGCTCTGACAGTCGACACACCGCAGCTCCGACCCGATCGATCGGACGCGGTCGTTCACCGTGGTCGGTCCGCTGTCGTCGCGGGTCGCGAAGAAGAGCGCGCCGACCACGACGACCGCGAGCACGATCCAGGACACCGCGGCACGCAGCTTCATCAGCCGACCTGCGCGCTCCCGAGGAGCGCCTCGAGATCGTTCACCGAGACACGGCTCAGCTGCTTGCCGGTGACGACACCAGACGGACTGATCGCGAAGGTCTCGGGTTGGCCCGTGGTGCCGTACGCGAGCGCGGCGGTTCCTTCAGGGTCGAGCGCGATCGTGTACCCGAGGCCGTTGTCCTGCACGTACTGTCGGACTGCGCCAGTGGTGTCGTCGCGCACGATACCGACCATCGCGAAGTCGGGATCGTTCGCGTGTCGGGCCCAGAACGCCTTGAGTGCCGGCGTCTCCTCCTGGCACGGAATGCACCACGAGTTCCAGAAGTTCACGATGACCGACTTGCCGGCGAGCGACGAGAGGTCGACCCGGGTGCCGTCGCCGTCGAGCACCGGGAGGTCGAACTCGGGTGCCTTGCGGTCGATGATCGGACCACCCGAGTACTGCGGCGACGTCCCCACCTGGGTCGAGAGCACGATCCCGACCACCGCGACGAGGGAACCGACCCCGATCGCGATCCATCGGAGTGGATGCTTCACGCGGGCACCCCTTCCGCGAGCTCGGCAACGTGCTCGGTGGGCGGTGCCGGAGGTCGCGTCGGTTGGTCGTCGCTCCGTGCACCCCGACGAACCGGGATCAGGGCGACGATCGTGCCGAGGGCCATCACTCCCCCACCGATCCACAGCCACAGGACCATCGCGTTCACGGCCACGCCGATCGTGACACGCTCCGACGCACTCGGTGACGACACGAGCGTGAGGTACACGTCTTCGGTGATGCCGGTCCGTACCGACGGCGTGCCGATCCCCTGGGAGCTGTTCGGGAACGAGGAGATCGACGGCGCGTAGACACCGAGCACGTCGTTGCCCCGCTCGAGCCGGAGCTGCGCCGACTTGGTGACCTTCTGGGCGCTGCGATCGAGTTCGGTACCGAGGAACGTGACCGTGTACCCCGAGACCTCCGTCGACTGCCCGCGTTCGAGCCGGACCTCACGACGGGTCGAGAAGTTCCCGAACGACGCCAACGCGATCGCGATGAGCACCACACCCGTGTGCACGATCAGTCCGCCGTACAAGCGCGGGTTCCCCGAGACCATCCTCCGGCCGGCGGTGAACCATCCCTCGTGGTGGGCGCGCCGGCGAGCACGCAACGCCACCCAGACCGTGCGCGCGATGTTCGCGAGGGCGAAACCGGCGAAGCCGAACGCAACGACGGTTGTGAGCCCGCGCGTGCCGAGCACCACCGCGACGACCATCGTGGCCGCCCCGATCCACGCGGGCACGGACAGCCGGTGCCGGACGACCTCGCCGCTGGCAGCCCGCCAGGGCAACGCGGGGGCGGCCGCCATCAGGAAGAGGAGCGTCAGGCCGATCGGGGTGCCCATGGTGTCGAAGTACGGCTCCCCCACCGACAACTGCTGGTTCCTCAGCGCCTCGGCGAGAATCGGGTACAGGGTGCCGAGGAGCACGACGAACGCGAGACCGGCGAACAGCAGGTTGTTGCCGAGGAACGCGGCTTCGCGAGAGATCGGCGAGTCGACGCGGCCGGGTGCGCGCAGCCCGTCGGCCCGCCACGCGATGAGCCCGATGCTCGTGGCCACCACGATGCCGAGGAAGGTGAGCAGCCACGGTCCGATGTCGGACTCGCTGAA
>JBBRHS010000368.1:0-3445 GCA_038222385.1 Acidimicrobiia bacterium | reverse complement strand
TCCCACCGGATCGAGGAATCCGGGTTCGAACGCCGCGCCCGGATGGAGCTCGGCGAAGCGCGCCTCGCATCCCTCGCGCGTGCGCTCGGCGCCGTTGTCGAAGGGGTCGAAGTAGCGGAGCGGCCGACCCTCGGCGGGGGTGCGCACGAGGAAGTGGCCCGGCATCCCGACCCCTTCGACGGTGACCCCGACGCGACGGCCCACTTCGATCATGACCACGCTCAAGGTGATCGGGATGCCGAGCCGACGGGTGAGGACATCGTCGAGGTAGGAGTTGCGGGGATCCCCGTAGTCGACCCGGTTCCCGGCGAAGCCCAGGTCGACGAAGAGGTGACGGGCCAGGCCCGCGGGCTCCGACGGCGCCTGGTCGGCGAGATCGTCGAACTCACCGATCCAGGTGGCAACGTCGAGGCCGGGGTGCGCGTGGGCCGCGATGAGCAACGCGGCCTCGCCCGGAGCGACTGCGTGCTCGGGTCCGGCCAGCAGCTCGGCGAACCGGGTCGTCGGATCCTCGGCCGCCATGGTTCGACCGTACCCGCCGGTCCGGTCGGCCGGTACAGTCGGCCGATACAGTCGGCCGATACAGTCGGGTGGTGGCAGCCAGTCGTATCCCGGCCGCGGCCGGGCGCCGTCCCGACGGCCTCATGACCGAGGTGAGTGACCGGATCTCCCGGACCGGTCAGCGCCCGACCCGCAACCGGCTGGCCATCGTCGAGGCGCTGCACGCTTCACCCCGCCCGCTCACGATCCACGAGATCCTCGAAGCCCAGCCCCAACTCGCGCAGAGCTCGGTGTACCGGAACCTCGTCGTCCTCGAGCAGGCGCGCACCGTCCGGCGGATCGTGACCGACCACGAGTTCGCTCGCTACAAGCTGGCCGAAGACCTCACCGGGCATCACCAGCACCTGATCTGCATCGAGTGCGGCGCGGTCGAAGACGTCGCCGCGCCGGCCGGGCTCGAACGCTTGGTACACAACGCGGCGGAACAGATCGCCCGCAGCACCGGCTTCCGCACCGAGCACCACCGCATCGACCTGCTCGGTCGCTGCAAGCAATGCGCCTAGCTCAACGGTCGAATCCGCTCCGCCGGCTCGACCGCCCACCAGCTCGACGCCCGCGCGAAGTGTCCGCCGGCTCCGCTTCTTCTCCTAAGTCGCGGCGTTCACTGCTGCGATCAGACCTGCCGGAGAGGTGTCCTCGAGCCGCACGCCGTTGACAAAGACTGTGGGGGTCTGGTTCACGCCCTTGTTCTTCGAGGTGTTCTCGGTCTGTCGACGCACGAACCCGTCGTAGCGGTCCGACCGTACGCACCGCTCGAAGGTGTCGAGCTTCGCGCCGCTGATCCCGGCGTCCTTGCCGAAGGCGATGAGCTGGTCGTGGGTGAGGAACCCGGAGTTCTCCGCGGCCTGGTTCGAGTAGACGAGTTCGTGGAACTCCCAGAACTTCCCGGCGTCGGCGGCGCAGATCGCGGCCGACGCAGCGCGGTACGACTCCGGGCCGATGAACGCGAAGTTGCCGAAGGCGAAGCGGATCTTGCCGTCGGCGACGAGCTGCTTGATGGTCAGATCGGTCGATTGGAAGAAGGCCTCGCAGGCCGGGCACTGGTAGTCGCCGTACTCCTCGACCAGCACGGGTGCGGACGCGTCACCCTCGATCTCGGTCTGGTTCGGACCGAGCTCGTGCTTCGGGGTGACGACCGTCGCGTTCTCGGTCTTCGACCGCGAGCTCTGCACGACGATGCCGACCACTGCGGCGACCGCGACGACGGCGATGACGATCCAGACCACCGGTGCCGGTCCGCGCCGGCTCGTCGTGTACTTCGGCTTTGTGGGCTTCGCCGACGGGGCCGGTCCCGGGCTCGATCCCGACAGCTTCGGTCCGCGCTGCTGCTTCTTCTTGTTGGCCATGGCTAGTGGATCTCCTCCGGGGAGTCGTCGCGATCGAACAGGGCGTCGAGGCTGAACGGGCTGCGGGGTCCGAGCGCGACCACGAGGGCGAGCGCGAGGAAGAAGCTGTCGCGGAGCAGCTCGCTCGCGTAGCTCCAACCGTCGACGTCGGCCGGCCCGCCGCCACCGAAGCAGCCGCAGTCGATCTGGATCCCGCGGACCCACACCGACACGATCCCGGCCATGAACACGACCAGGACGCCGACGGAGATCCAGCCCGCGACGCGTGAGCCGAGGCCGAGCACGAGGAGCACCGCCAGCGCGAGCTCGACGAACGGGAGCCCCCACGCGAAGGGCTTCACGAGAAACTCGGGGAGGATCTCGTAGGCGCGGACCGCACGCACGGCGGCGTCGGCGTCGCCGAGCTTCGCGATTGCAGCCCACGCCCACACCACCGCGAGGCCGAGCCGCGCGACCACGGCCGCGGTTGCACCCCACATCCTCCGAGATTCTTCCGTGGCCGTCGTCACACCGCTCTGCATTGCTCCCTCGAGGAGGTCGTCTTCGATCGGCCTGTCCGCGCCAGGGCGACACCGCCGAGGATCACACCGAGCGCGCCGACCACGATGGCGACGATACCGAGCGTGTCCGACGAAGAGTCGTCATGGGAATCGGAGCTCGCAGTCGCCTCCGCTTCGTCGTCGGTCGAGTCGTCGTGGTGGTCGTCTCGCACCTTGAACCCATGATCTTCTTCATGGACTTGCTCCACTCGGTTCGGGTGTTCTCAGCGGATCGGGATCTCGGCGGTGCCGGTGACCTGTTCGGTCTCGCCGACCAGCGCCGTCACGGCGATCTCCCAGTCGCCCGCGAACGGGAACCGGAAGCCGGGGGAGAAGTAGTGACCGGGTGCGAGCTTGCGGAGCGGGATCTCGATCGGGCCCAGATCGCGATCGCGGTCGGTGGCCTGCGCGGCCATCTCGAGGACGTCCTGCTGGGCACCACCCGGGGTGACCGCGGTGAAGTGGATGTCGTTCGGCCCGACCCGGCCCGGGACCACGTTGGTGTCGAACCACAGCGTGGGCGTCTTGATGTAGCCGATCCACGGGCCGCGGTTCGCGTCGCGCGCCGGCGCCGCGTTCACGAGCAACGCGGTCACCGCGAGCACGACCACCGCGATGCCGACCTCGATCCACACCGAGCGGCGGAGGCGGCGCGCGGCGCTCGCGTCGTCGAACGGTTCGGAGTCGAAGGCGAAGTCGGGATCGTCGAGCCGGGTCGCGCCCACCGATCGGGCCGTCGCGCCGGCACCGACCGCCACCAGTTCCCGTTCGTCGCGCGGCTCGGGCGGCGCGTCGGTCCCGTCGTCGGGTTCGGTGTCGTCGCCCTCTTCGTCGTCGTAGCGGTACCGTTGGTCGACGATGTCGCGGCTGAACGCAGCGACGACGACCAGGACCGCGAAGACCCCGAGCTTCACGAGCAGCAGCCGGCCGTAGTCTGTGCTCGTGAGCGCGTCGAGACTGCCGACCTCCCGCCACGACTGGTAGGAGCCGGAGACGACG
>JBBRHS010000367.1:0-3446 GCA_038222385.1 Acidimicrobiia bacterium | reverse complement strand
CTTCTGAGATGACCGCGCTCGGGTGGCAACCGCCGGCGCGCGATCGGGCCCGATCGCAGACCGCTCGATTCATGGGCCAGCATGGCGTCGCGACCTACGACGAGCTGGTCGCCCGTTCCACCGCGGAGCCGGATTGGGTCTGGGACGCCGTCGTCGGATTCCTCGGCATCCCGTTCATGGTTCCCTACTCACGCGTGCGTGACCGCGCGCGTGGCGTGCCCTGGACGACGTGGTTCGACGACGGCTCGATCAACCTGTCTGCCGCATGCCTCGACCGGTGGGCCGACGATCCCGGGCACGCCGACCGGAGCGCGCTCGTGACCGAGGCCGAAGACGGCACCGTCGTCGAGCGCACGTTCGCCGAGCTGCGCGACGAGGTCGCCTCGCTCGCGGGCGCGCTGGCGTCCCGAGGAGTGCGCCCGGGCGACACCGTGGCACTCCTGCTGGGTCTCGCCGACGCGGCCGCGATGTTCCTCGCCGTCGCGCGGCTCGGAGCCATCGCGGTGCCGATCTTCTCGGGGTTCGGCGCCGGGGCGGTGGCGGCCCGCCTCGTCGACGGCCGATGTCGCATCCTCGTGACGACCGCGACGACCACACGGCGGGGACGCGCCGTCGAGCTCGCGAGCGTCGCGACGCAAGCGGTGGCCGAAGCGGCTTCCGCAGGTGTCACGGTCGAGGTCGCCGACGTCGCGGTGCTGCGCGCCGCGACCCTGACGCCGGTCGAGCCGCATCGCAGCGGTGCGGAGGACCCCGTGCTCCTTGCCTACACGTCGGGCACGACCGGTCGTCCCAAGGGCGCGGTGCACGTGCACGGGGGTCTCACCGTGAAGCTCGCGCAGGAAGGTGCGTTCCAGTGCGACCTTCAGCCCGGTGACCGAGCGAGCTGGCTGACCGACATGGGCTGGATCATGGGGCCGTGGATCACCGTTGCGACCCTGGCGAACGGGGCGACGATGGTCACCTACGACGGAGCGCCCGACTGGCCGGATCCCTCACGGCTGTGGTCGCTCGTCGAACGGCACCGGCTCACGCTCCTCGGCGTGTCGCCGACGCTCGTGCGCGCGCTCGCCGGCGGGGGCAACGAGTACGTCGCCGGCCATGATCTCGGCACGCTGCGAGCGTTCGCCTCGACGGGCGAGCCGTGGAACGCCGATCCGTGGTGGTGGCTGTTCGAGACGGTCGGCGAGTCCAGCCGTCCGATCATCAACCTCTCGGGTGGGACCGAGGTCGGGGCGTGCCTCCTGTCGGTGAACCTGCTGCAGGGGTGCAAGCCGTGTTCCGTCGGTGGCCCCGCGCTCGGCGTGGCTGTCGACGTCGTCGACGCCGATGGGGCGCCGGTTCGCGGGTCGGCCGACGTGGGCGAGCTCGTGGTCCGAGACGCGTGGCCGGGGATGACCCGCGGCCTGTGGGGTGATCCGGATCGCTACCTCGAGACCTACTGGTCGCGCTACGCGGGTATGTGGTGTCACGGCGACTGGGCCGAGGTCGACGACGACGGGTTCTGGTATCTGCACGGCCGCAGCGACGACACGCTGAACATCGCGGGCAAGCGGATCGGCCCGGCCGAGCTCGAGTCGGCCGCGGTCGCCGTCGACGGGGTGACGATGGCCGCGGCGGTCGGCTTGCCGCACCCGGTCAAGGGCGAGGTCGTGGCGCTGTGGTGCGTCGCCACCTCGGCGCGGCCGGATGACGAGTTGCTCGCCACAGCGATCTGCGACGCGGTCGTTGCCGCCTTCGGCAAGCCGTTCCGCCCTGCGCACGTGGCCTTCGTCGCCGCGCTTCCCCAGACCCGTTCGGCCAAGGTCGTGCGCCGCGCGGTGAAGGCGCGCGCGACCGGGGCCGACCCGGGCGACCTGTCGACGCTCGAGAACCCCGACGTGCTCGACGAGATCTCCCGGGTCGAGCTGTCGTGATCGACCTCCATGCGCACGTCGTGCTGGAGAGCACCCTCGGTGCGGCCGGGCCGTACGGTCCCGAGCTGGACGACGGCGACGACGCGACGGGTCGGTTGCCCTGCTTCCGGGTGGGGGAGTACACGCTGACCGGTGTGGCGTACCGCGCGAGCCCGTTCATGGATCTGGACCTGCGCCTCGCCGCGATGGACGACCTCGGTATCGAACTGGCCGTGCTGTCACCCAACCCGCTCACGTACTTCAGCCACGTCGAGGCGGAGTGGGCCGACACCTACTGCCGCCTCCACAACGACGAGCTCGCCGCGCTCGTGGCGCGCGAGCCGACTCGGCTGGCCGGGTTCGCGCAGCTGCCGATGCAGGATCCCGAGCGAGCCGTTGCGGAGCTGGTGCGGTCGACGCGCGAGCTCGGTCTCCTCGCGCCCTACGTCGGCACCGATCTGGGCCGACCGCTCGACGCTCCCGAGCTCGACGGCTTCTACGCGACCTGTGTCGAGCTCGACGTCCCGCTGTTCTTCCATCCGGCCCCGGACGGGATCGACAGCCCTCGCCGAGACGAGCGCCTCGCGCGCTTCGACTGCGATCTGTGGCTCGGGTTCTGTTACGAGGAGACGCTGGCGGTGTCGACGCTCGTGCTCGGTGGCGTGCTCGACCGCCACCCCGATCTCGATGTGTGCATCTCCCACGGCGGCGGCGCGACGTCGTGGCTGGCGGAACGCCTCGAGCACGCGGCTCGAACGAGACCCTGGTCACCCGAGGTGCTCCGCGACGAGGACGCCGTGATGCGACGGCTGGCCCGGCTGTGGTGGGACGGGCACGTCGGAGGACCACGTGCGCTCGCTGCGCTGATCGCGGCGTTCGGCGCGAACCAGGTGGTTGCCGGCACCAACCTCGCCGGGTGGGATCAGAGCACCGATCCCTCTCACGGCGATCCCGCGCTCGCGGCGACGTTCGACGCGAACGCCCGACGACTCCTCAGGCTCCCGTCGTAACGGCAGCCGGGCGGGGGGAGCCCTGGTCAGTCGTCCACCGTGTACTGGATGGCGGCGCGCGCGGAGATGATCGGCCGGAGCACGTCGACGATCAGTGCCTGATGCGCGTCGTCGTCGCGGTAGACGAGGTACCCGGCCTCGTCGTCGAAGTCGGCGACGACCGCGAAGTCCCAGTTGTCATCGGCGAGCCCCGCATCGGGGCCGAATCGGTACCCGCGCAGGGTCTCGATCCGCTCGCGCAGCCCCGTCAAGCCGACCGCCACTGCGACCCTCTCCTCTTCGGTCGCCTCCGCGGTCCAACGGAACACGACGACGTGGCGGAACATGACCCGCACCGTAGTCACCGAGCGCTACCGGCCGCGAGAGTCCGGCTCGGCTCGGGCTCCCTTCAGTGCGGCCAGCTTGCTCCCTGCTTGTAGGTTCGCTTCGGCCGTTGGCATCTGTCCCAGGGCCGACGAACTCGAGGAGGGCCCATGCCCGGTGGCGAGCGCCCAACCGTGATCGCAGCGGGGGTCAGCGACGAACGCCTCAGCGGGCTGCGCCG
>JBBRHS010000366.1:0-3453 GCA_038222385.1 Acidimicrobiia bacterium | reverse complement strand
CCGACGTCGGTCGCGGTGATGAAGTCGATCTGGCGGTGGCGGTACTCGGCGCCCTTGGGGATCCCCGTCGTGCCCGAGGTGAAGATGATCGCGAGCGGCTCGTCGGAGTCGGGAGTCCGATCCTCGGGAGACTCCCCGGCGGCCCGGAGCGGCCCGAACAGCTCATCGAGCGCAGGGGCGCGGCCGACGTCGATCACCTCGTGGTCGCCCGGCTCGGGTTCGCCCGCGGTGAGGACCAACCGCGGCCCCGCGCGCTCGAGCACCCTGGTGCGTTCGCCGGCCGTGAGGCGGTGGTTCACGCCGGCGGTCACCGCGCCGATCTTCGCTGCGGCCAGGTAGGCGAAGAGGTACTCGGGGCCGGGAGGCAGGACGAGGGCGACCACGTCGCCCGCGCGCACCCCGCGCCGCGAGAGGCCGACCGCGAGCTCGTCGGACACCCGCTCGAGGTCCCGATAGGAGATCGGCCAGCCGTCGGGAGCGACGTAGGCGGTGGCCGCCCCGAACCGGAGAGCGGCCGAACGTGTCGTTGCCGGGAGCACGGTGGCGGAACCTACCAAGTGATCCGAAGGACGCGGGCCGGCTCGGCCACCGACTGGATCCAGCCCGGCGGGTATCGTTCGCGCCTCTCGTCCTTGGGGCAGCACGTGGCAGAACCGAAATCACCGCGCCAGCCGTCGCGGTCGTCCGGTCGAACCGGGCCGAAGCGTGAGCCGGTCACCGGCACCCCGGCGCGGCGGCGGGAGCTCCGCGCCCAGGGTCGGCGCACGATGCGCCGGCTCTCCGACGCCGGCCTCCGGGTCTTCGCCGAGCGCGGCTACCACGCCGCCCGGGTCGACGACATCGTCCGGTCCGCCCGCACGTCGCACGGGACCTTCTACCTCTACTTCGCCAACAAGGAAGACCTGCTTCGCGCGCTTGCGGCCGAATGCGCAGACTCCTTGTTCGAGCTCGCCGACTCGCTCGCGGTGACCGAGGGCGGGCAGTCCGGCAATGACGAGTTCGGCTTCGACGAGCTCCGCGCGTTCCTCGCGGAGTTCCTCGCTATCTACCGGACCTACGGCGTGGTGATCCGGGCGTGGATGGAAGACCAGGTCCCCGACCGTGAGGTCGCCCGCGCCGGCGTGAAGGCGTACACCGCCATCGCGAACGGGCTGGCAGTCCGTCTCCAGGTGAGCGGCGCGCCGCAGCCGGTCGATGTGCCGACGTCGGTGAACGCGCTCATGGCGATGCTCGAGCGGTTCAACTACGCGGTGTCGTCACGCAGTCTCGACCTCGACGACGACGTCACCCTCGACACCGTCGGCCACCTGATCGACCGCGGCTTCTTCGGCGCCAAGATCTGACCGAAGTCTCGCGAGTTCGTGCGGTTCGCGGATCATACGACCGCGATGCGCACGATCTCATGCCGCCTATTCGACGCCGAGGAGGGTGGTGCCGGCGGAGCTGAACCAGCCGCCGGTGCCGTTCACGCAGGCGATCTTCGCGTCGGGCACCTGACGTCCGTCGGCCTCGCCGCGCAGTTGCTTCGTGGCCTCCACGAGGAGGAACATGCCACGCATGCCCGGGTGGCAGCTCGAGAGGCCGCCGCCGTCGGTGTTGGTGGGCAGCGCGCCGCCGAGCCGCATCTTGCCGTCTTCGACGAACGCGCCGCCTTCGCCCTTGGCGCAGAAGCCGAGGGCCTCGAACGACATGATCACCATCGAGGTGAACGCGTCGTAGATCTGGCAGATGTCGACGTCGGCGGGCGTGAGGCCGGCCCGCTCGAACGCGAGCTTGCCCGACTGCTTCGCGGGCGACTCGGTGAAGTCGGGCCACTGGCTCATCGTGCTGTGCGACGTCGCCTCACCGGTGCCGAGCACCCACACCGGCTCCTTCGGCAGGTCCTTCGCGCGTTCCTCGGTGGTGAGCACCACCGCGCCGCCACCGTCGGACCGGATGCAGCACTGCAGCTTGGAGAGGGGATCGGCGACCATCTTGGCGCTGAGCACGTCGTCGATGGTCATGGGATCGCGGTAGTAGGCGTCGGGGTTGAAGCCCGCGTTGTAGCGGGTCGACACCGCGACCTCGGCGAGTTGCTCGAGGGTCGTGCCGAACTCGACCATGTGGCGACGGGTCGCCATCGCGTACTTCGAGATGACCGTATGCCCGAACGGCACGTCGAACTGCACCGGGCCCCGCGCGCCGAAGCTGAGGTTCGCGCTGCGCCGACCCGCCTTGAGGTCGGCGCGGGTGGTGCTCCCATAGACGATCACCACGGTCTCGGCGTGGCCGGCGAGGATCGCGGCGGTGGCGTGCTCGACCATGAACTCCCAGGTGCTGCCGCCGACGCCGGTGCCGTCGACCCAGGTGGGGAAGACCCCGAGGTACTCGGCGACCTCGACCGGCGCGAGCGTGCCCATGCCGTTCGACGCGAACCCATCGATGTCGGCCTTGGTGAGGCCCGCGTCAGCGATGGCGCGGCTCGCGGCCTGGTAGTGCAGCTCGAACGGCGACTTCGTGTCGACGCGTCCACAGTCGGACAGCGCGGCGCCGACGATCGCGACCCGGCGTGAGCTCATCTAGCGGAGCCTCCAGTCGATGCGTTTCCCTGATTCGAAGACCTTCTGACCCTCGGCGATGGATTCCTGGCTGGTGCCCATGGCCACGAACGCATAGCCGAGGCGCAGAGCCTGGCGTTGCCCGAACTCGCGGGCGGCCCAGATCGAGCGGACCGTCCCCTCGACCGCGAGTGCAGGGCGGTCGGCGATCACCCGGGCGGCCCACCCGGCGCGTTCCAGCAGTTCCCCGGCCGGTACGACCTCGGAGACGAGGCCGATCTCATGGGCCCGGCCGGCCGACAGCCGCTCGTGGTTGCCGAGGAGCGAGAGCCGCATGATCTCTCCGAACGGCATGATCCCGGCCATGTGCATCGGCTCGAACGCGGCGGTCATGCCGTAGGTCACGTGCGGGTCGAAGAACGTCGCGGTGTCGGCCGCGATGATGAACTCGACCTCGCCGAGCATGTAGAACGCGCCGCCGCAGGCCATGCCGTTGACGGCCGCGATGACCGGCTTCCACAGGTCGCAGCTCTTCGGCCCGATGTTGTCGCCGGGGTCGTTGAACATGAAGGGGGTCGAACCCGAACCGACCACGGAGTCGTCGGTGGTGTCGTCGGTGTCGCCACCCATCTGTTCCATGCGGTCGATGCCGGTGCAGAAGGCCTTCTCGCCCGCGCCCGTGAGCACGATGCAACGCACGTCATCGTGCCGGCGTAGGCCCCGCCACAGCGCCTTCAGCTCGCGCTGCATCAGCGAGTTGAACGCGTTGAGCCGGTCGGGCCGGTTCAACGTGACGAACGCGACGCCGTCGCGCTCCTCGTACCCGAGCGTCTCGAACTCCGTGTTCAACGTCATGTTGGCGACGCTACCGCCGTTGCTGCGCGTCGATGCCGGGGTTGGCGGTCCGGAAGTGGTA
>JBBRHS010000365.1:0-3469 GCA_038222385.1 Acidimicrobiia bacterium | reverse complement strand
GTCGGTGGTCCACTCGTGGTGGCGGCCTGCACGGAGTTCACGTCGCTGATCCTCTTGCGCTTCGTCGAGGAGCGCCGACGCGGGTTCAGCCCGCGCGCGGCCATCGATGTCACCGCCTCCCGCACCGGTCGGGCCTTCTTCGTCTCGGCCCTGGCCGCGGTGGCCGGACTTGTCGTGATCGCCACATCGTCGTTGCCGCTGCTCCGGGACTTCGGCCTGGTGGTCGGACTCAATGTGGCCGTGGCGCTGCTGAGCGCGCTCGTGGTGCTGCCGCCCATGCTCGTGTGGGCGGAACGGCGCCATTGGGTCACCAAGGGACTCGTACCTGCTGACGTGCTGGCGAACGCAGACAAGACCGAGGACTTCGCGTCCCCCGACGGTAGTCCACTCGCGAAAATCACCTGACCCTGCCGGATCGGCGGGGATCGCGGCCGTACACTCACGCCGATGGGACTCCAGGGCTTCGAACGGCGGCTGGAGCGGCTGGTCGAAGGCACGTTCACGAAGGCGTTCCGCAGTGGCTTGCAGCCGGTCGAGATCGCCCGGAAGTTGATCCGAGAGCTCGACTCCGGGCGCTCCGTGGGGGTGCGGGGAACGGTCGCGCCCAACCACTTCGCGGTCGTGATGTCACCCACCGACGCCGAGCGGTTCGAGTCGTTCGCGGAGGTGCTCGAGCGCGAGCTCGCCGAGGAGGTCCGCTCCCACGCCCGGGAGGAGGGCTACCACTTCGTGGGCCCGGTCGAGGTCGAGATGCTGGCCGATTCCGCCCTGCGACGGGGCGATCTCCTCGTGGAGGCCGCGATCCGCGAAGGCGAAGGTGGCCGCGTCGGTCGCCTCGTGGTGTCGAAGAGCCGCTCGGTCGAGCTCGCCGACCGCTCGACGGTCCTCGGTCGGCTCCCGGAGTGCGACATCCGCGTCGAAGACAACCAGGTGTCGCGCCGCCATGCCGAGGTCCGCCCCGACGCCGACGGCTACGTGCTCGTCGACCTCGGCTCGCTGAACGGGACGCTCGTGAACGGGATGCCGGTCACCGAGCACCTGCTCGTCGACGGCGACGAGATCAAGTTGGGCGCCGCGATCATCCGCTTCGAAGCCTCGTAACCCGAGATGCCGGAGAGCCTCCTCACCGTTCTGAAGTTCTGCTTCCTGGCGCTCACGTACCTGTTCCTCGCGCGCGTCGTGCGCGTGGTCATGCTCGAGCTCAAGTCGGAGAAGGTTCCGACCGGCCCTCCGGTGCCGACCGCGGCCGGCGTTCCCGCGGCCGCACCCGCCGCAGCACCGGCCGCGGCGGGCACCGCGCCACCCCGCCGGGGAAGAGGCGCCGGACCGGCCCTGCAGGTGATCGTGGCCGGGCCCTACGAGGCCGCGCTCTTCCCGCTCGACGACGAGGTGACGGTCGGTCGCGCACCAGGGTGCGGCGTTGTGCTCACCGACGACACCTTCGTGTCGCAGGTCCACGCGCGGGTCTTCCGGCGCAACCGCGACGTGTTGGTGGAGGATCTCGGTTCGACGAACGGCACGTTCGTGAACGGCGACCGCATCGACACGGTCACCCGCATCCGCAAGGGCGACACGGTGAAGTTCGGCGAGACGGTGATGCGGGTGATCACGTGAAGCTCGTCGTGGGAGCGACCACCGACGTCGGCCAGGTGCGCGACGGCAACGAAGACCGATTCCTCGTCGAGGTGGGCCTGCGCCTCTTCGCGGTGGCCGATGGCATGGGTGGTCACCAGGCCGGCGAGGTCGCGAGCACCACTGCGATCGAGGCCCTGCGCGCCTCGATCGCCGCGGGCCGTCCGCTCGACGATGCAATCGTCGAAGCCAACCGGGCCGTGTACGAGAAGGCCGGTACCGACGACGCGTTCACCGGGATGGGAACCACGCTCACCGCCATCGCGGTCGGGAGCGAGCGCGCGGTCGTGGTCGGCCATGTCGGCGACTCCCGCGCGTACCTCGCACGCGACGGCACCCTCGAACAGATCACCGAGGACCACAGCCTCGTGGAGGAGATGGTGCGCGAGGGGCGCATCACCGAAGACCAGGCCCTCGTGCACCCCCAGCGCTCGATCATCACGCGCGCGCTCGGCATCGACGCCGAGATCGACGTCGATCTCTACCCGGTGGAGCTCCAGGCCGAGGACCGTATCCTCATCTGTTCCGACGGCCTCACCGACATGCTCCGCCGCAGCGACATTGCTCGCATCCTCCGCCAGGAGGCCGACCCACAACGCGCGGCCGACGCACTCGCCGACGCCGCGAACGCCAACGGCGGCATCGACAACGTCACCGCGGTCGTGATCGCCGCCTTGCCGGCCGACGCCGTTGCCGAGCCGGGGCTCACCGTGGTCGACACCGCCGTCGCCCCCGTGGTGGCCGAGGTGACCGACACGACGGCCCTGCGTCGTAGCGACCCGTCCCGCCCGACGGTCGATCCGGTCCCGGCGCCGACCCTGCCCCCACCCGACACCGCCGCCGCGGCTACCGCCGCTGCGCAGTCGCAGGCCTTACGCAAGGGTCGCGTCCGACGCGCCGGGAAGAGCACGTTCCGGCTCCTGTGGTGGCTCGTCCCCGTGTTCCTCATCATCGGCGTCGGCATCGGGGCGATGTGGTGGCATGCACGCAACAGCTTCTACGTCGGCCTCGACAACCAGACGGTCACGATCTATCGCGGTGTGCCCGGTGGCCTGCTCGGCTGGGACCCGACGATCGAACGACGCACGTCGATCCGGGCCTCCGACTTGACCAACGGCCAAGTGGCAGACCTCCGCGACGGCCACCCGTTCTCGTCGGAACAAGGTGCCGAGCGGTTCATCTCACGACTCGAGCTCCAGACGTCGACCACGTCGACCTCCACGTCGACGACCACGACGACGCTCCCCATCGGCGGTCTCAACACCTCGACGCCGACGATCGCCGGCCCGTGAGTCCGCGTTCCGCGTTCGCGAAGTCGCGCCGCACGTCTGAGCTGGGTCTCGGGCTCCTCGCCGCGGGGATCGTGATCTTGGGCTACGTGCTCGTCGCGCTGTCGAAGACCAACGACCTCCCGCCCGACCTCGGGCTGTTGTGCGCGGTCATCATCGGCCTCTTCGCGATGGCCCACGTCGCGGTCCGCAGGCTCGCACCCCGTGCCGATGCCACCCTGTTGCCGATCGCTGTGCTGCTGAACGGCTTCGGGTTCTTCGTCATCACCCGCCTCGACCGCGACCGTGAAGACGGCCTGAGCGCGCTCGCCCCCGTGCAGGCGGTGTGGGTCGCAGTCGGCGTGGGTGCATTCGTGCTCACGCTGCTGGTGGTCCGGCGGGTGCGCACGCTCGAGCGCTACCGCTACTCGTTCCTCTTCCTCGGTGTCGCCGCACTCCTGCTGCCACTGGCGCCGGGAGTCGGCGCGCAGATCAACGGTGCCCGCCTCTGGGTCCGCCTCGGCCCGCTCAACTTCCAACCGGGTGAGGCCGCCAAACTCCTCCTCGTC
>JBBRHS010000364.1:0-3490 GCA_038222385.1 Acidimicrobiia bacterium | reverse complement strand
CCCGAGAACAACGTGGTGCCCGCCTCGAGCAGTGCCTGCGCTGCGAGCACCGCCTCGAGCACCTTGGGATCGGTCTTCTTGCCCTTGATCTCCTTCTCGATGCGCGGGACCGCCTTCTCGATGGTCTGCAAGTCGGCGAGCATGAGCTCGGTCTGCAACACCTCGATGTCGTCGGCCGGATCCACCGCACCCGAGACGTGGATCACGTCGTCGTCGGCGAAGACGCGTACGACCTGGCAGATCGCATCCGCTTCTCGGATGTTGGCGAGGAACTTGTTCCCGAGGCCCTCACCTTCGCTTGCGCCCTTCACGATGCCGGCGATGTCGACGAAGGAGACGGTCGCCGGGACGGTCTGCTTGCTGGCGAAGATCTCGGCCAGCACGTCGAGTCGGGGGTCGGGGAGCGGGACGACGCCCACGTTGGGCTCGATCGTCGCGAACGGGTAGTTCGCCGCGAGCGCCTCCGCCCGCGTGAGCGCGTTGAAGAGCGTCGACTTGCCGACGTTGGGAAGTCCGGCGATACCGATCGTGAGCGCCACTGACGTCGAACCTATCGTCCGGCCGTCCGCATCCGGGAGCCGAGCCGGGTCACCGTAGGGTGGCGGGGTGAGCGAACGACGCATCGACTACGCCGGCAGCGTCCACGACGAGCGCGAGATCGAAGCCGTCGTCTCGGTCTTGCGTGGGGGACCGCAGGCCCTGCGGATCGGTCGGAACGTCCGTGCGTTCGAGGCAGCTGTGGCCGGTCTCTTCGGGAAGCACCACGGCATCATGTGCAACTCGGGCTCGTCGGCGCTGTACCTGGCGATCGAGTTGCTCGGTCTGCAGCCGGGCGACGAGATCATCACGCCCGCGCTCACGTTCTCGACCGACATCGCACCGATGGTGCGGGCCGGTCTCGTGCCGGTGTTCGTCGACGTCGAACCCGACACCTACAACATCGATGTCGAAGCCATCGAGGCCATGGTCGGACCGCGTACGAGAGCCGTCCTCGTTCCGAACCTCATCGGCAATGCTCCCGACTGGGACCGGATCCGCGGTGTCGCGGATGCGCACGGGCTCGCGGTGGTGGAGGACTCGTGCGACGCGTTGGGAACCACGTTGCGGGGAACGCCGACCGGGACGCGGTCCGACATCTCGGTGACGTCGTTCGCGCTGTCGCACATCATCACGGCCGGCGGCACCGGCGGGATGGTGTGCGTCGACGATGACGAGCTCGCCGACCGCTGTCTACTCCTGCGGCGGTGGGGGCGACGCTCCGAGGTGCAGCTCTTCGGTTCGAAGCGGGGAGTCGACCGGCGCTTCTTCTCGACGATCGACGGCGACCTCGAGTACGACAACCTGTTCGTGTTCGACGAGGTCGGCTGGAACTTCGAGCCTTCCGAGCTGTCGGCCGCGTTCGGGGTGGTGCAGGTCGAGAAGCTCCCCGACAACCTCGCAAGCCGGAAGCGCAACTTCCGTCGGCTGCTTGAACACTTCGGACAACGCCCCGATGTGTTCGTGCTCCCGCGCACGACGGCAGACGTCGACACTGCGTGGCACATGTTCCCGGTGCTCATCCGCCCGGAATCCGGCCTTCCGCGAGCCGAGTTCCAACAGCACATGGAACGCAACGGTGTCGACACGCGGATGGTGTGGACCGGCAACGTCCTGCGCCAACCCGCATTCCGGGATGTCCCGCACCGGGCCCCACCCGGCGGATTGCCGAACACTGACCGGGTCATGGAACAGGGCTTGATCCTGCCGTCGAACCACAGCCTCGACGACGACGACATCGACTACGTGTGGGCCACCGCCGAGTCGGCCCTGCCGTGACTCCCCGACGGCTCGAGGGGCGGCGGGTCCTCGTCTCCGGCGCCAGCCGGGGGATCGGCGCCGCGACCGCCGTGCGGTTCGCAGCCGAAGGAGCCGACGTTGCGATCGTCGCCCGGACGCTCGACCGCCACGACCACCTACCGGGCAGCTTGCGGGAGACTGCTGCACGAGTCCGCGAGGTCGGCGGAAACGCAGTGACGATCGTCGCCGATCTCAGCGACGCCGACGATCGCGTTCGCGTCGTGCCCGCTTCGACCGCGGCCCTCGGTGGACCCGTCGAGATCCTCGTGAACAACGCGGCAGCAGCGATCTACGGCCCCGTCGCCACCTTCCCGCTCGCGCGTCGTCGCGTGACGTTCGAGGTCAACGTGCACGGCCCGCTCGACCTCGCCCAGGCGGTGCTGCCGGCAATGCTCGAACGGGGCGAAGGGTGGATCGTCAACGTCAGTTCGGCGACGGCGCGGGCGACGACGACGAATCCCACGATGGCCGTGTACGGGGCCTCGAAGGCTGCATTGAATCGCCTGACGGCCGGGCTCGCGGCCGAGGTCGCCGGCACCGGCGTGCGGGTGAACACGATCGAGCCGCGCGCCGCGGTGATGACCGAAGGGGCCGCCGCGCTCGTGGGTGAAACGATCCCGGAAGGCCAGATCGAATCGACCGAGGAGATGGTCGAGGGAATTCTCGCGTTGGCCGACTGCGGAGCCGACCTGACGGAACGCCACCTGGTGAGCGTCGATCTCATCGCCGAGTTGGGGCTGACCGTGCACGCACTCGACGGAACCCCACTTCCGGGCGGCACACCGGAACGAGGAGCCGCGAGATGACCGTCGTCTCGCAGTGAAGCCGGCGGGAGGGGTCACCGGCGCCCACCGAAGGAGACCGTGATGACGTCGTCGTGGGGGAGGCCGGTGTCGTTCGTCGTCGCCCCAACAATCTGGGACCGACAACGGACACTCGGCAGGATGGCCGCCAGGGCGTCCTTCGTCACACCGACGATGGTCGCGGTGTGACCACACGCCGTCCGGAGCTCACGCGCCGCGAGGTCGCGGTCTTCGGCGTGCAACGTGCGCGGCTGTCGGTCGAGCACGACCGAGAACTGCGAATCCGAGTCGCGGTCGTCGACGATCCGGATCGGCCCGGGGAGCAGGAGATCCACTGGCCAGTCGTTCCACGCGACGAACGTGCGCTCGCCGGAGCGCTCGGCCCGGACGAGCGCCGAGACCGCGCGCTCGGCTCGGGTCCGGGGGTAGCCCCTGGCATCCACGGCCACGCCGACGCTCAGGAGCACGAGGACCACGCCGAGCGCGGCGATCCTCGCCGGCTGCGGCACCCGTTCGAAGGCGGCTCGGACGCGGGGGACGCGGAGGAGGTCGGTGAGGGCCAGGGCGAGGGTGACGGCGATCCAGGGGATGAGCCAGGCGTCGACCCGGGCCTGGACGATCGAACCGAGTGGATACAGCTCGAGCGTGCTCAACGCGATCGCGAGCAGCGGGGCCGTCAACAGCCACCAGGCGGTCTTCCAGCGTCGCACGGCGTACCAGAGGAGGATCGCGACGGGGACCAGCAGCACCGCCGTGCTGCCACGGAACACGAACGCGTTCCAGAAGCCGCGCGTGAGCACCACGCTCTGGCGGACGGTGTAGGTGAGCGAGCCCTCCGATCCCAGGAACCC
>JBBRHS010000363.1:0-3502 GCA_038222385.1 Acidimicrobiia bacterium | reverse complement strand
GGCTCGAGGTGGATCCCTGCGATGCGGAGACCGAGGCGGGCGACGGCGAGACCGACGCGGCGCCGGGCCGGCTCGGGGCGGGCGACGGCGGACGTGCGGGACTCTCGGGCCACGCGGGCGCGACGCGCCCGCTGGTGGGCTTCGCGCAGCTGGTCGTCGACGATGGATGTCAATCCGCTCGGGTGCATCGGCATGGTCGCTCCTCCGTAACCAGTCAAAGTCTGTCACGGGTGACGTAACCAGTCAAGGATTCACGCTGGTAATCTGAGAGGGTGCCTGAGCGCCCGCCTGCCCCGGAGCCCCTCGCGCGGGTGCAGGAGTTCGTGAACAGCCAGGAGGTGGAGGACGGGATCGAGCACCTCGACTCGCCCGAGTCGCTCGCGGCCTGGTTGGTCGCTCACGATCTGACGCCCGAGGGCACGAGGGTCACGGCTCGCGATCTGGATCGCGTCATCGGCGCTCGAGAGGCGTTGCGGAGTGTGCTGCTGGCGAACAACGGGGAGCCGCTCGATCCGGCCGCCATCGCGGCGTTGAACGACGTGTCGGACCGGATCCGTCTCGAACCGCGCTTCGACGTGAGTGGTCACGTCACCGTCGCCGGCGAGGGGCGGGGAGTCGACGGGGCACTGGCCCAACTCGTCGCGGTGGTGCTCGGCGCGATGGCCGACGGAACCTGGTCGCGCCTCAAGGTGTGCCGGGCCGACACCTGTGGGTGGGCGTTCTACGACCACTCCCGCAACCGGTCGGGCCAGTGGTGCGTGATGGCCGAGTGCGGGAACCGCAACAAGGCCCGCACCTTCCGGGCCCGACAGAAGGCACAGGCGAACGGAGTGAAGGGCTGATGCCGGAACCGACGAAGACCGGCACCCCGAAGGTCCGGGTGGTTGCGCTCGATCACATCGTGCTGAACGTCGCCGACGTCGAACGGGCGATCGGGTGGTACGTCGACGAGCTCGGCCTCGAGCCGGTGCGCCTCGACGAGTTCCGCCGCGGCGAGGTGTTCTTCCCGTCGGCCCGGATCGACGAGGGGACCATCATCGACTTCCTCGCGACCGAGCCGACGGGGAGCAACGTGGACCACCTCTGTCTCGTGATCGAGGCGACCGACCTCGACGCGCTCGTCGCGTCGGGGCGGTTCGACGTCGCGAGCGGACCGAGTGAGGTGTTCGGCGCCCGCGGGATGGGACGTTCCGTCTACGTGCGCGATCCCGACGGCAACCTCGTCGAGCTCCGCTGCTACTGAACGCTGTCGGCTGTCGCGGCAGGTGCCGGTTCAGAGCAGGCGGCGGAGCAGCTTCTGCTTCCAGCCGGAGTACGGCGGATACGCCACCGGCAGGTCGAGACGGGTCGGACGGTGCAGCACGCTCTTGCGGTGGCTGAACGTCTCGAAGCCGGCGCGTCCGTGGTACGCACCCATCCCGCTCGCGCCCACACCGCCGAACGGGAGTCCGGGAACCGCGAGGTGCAACACCGTCGCGTTCACCGCGACACCACCCGCGCTCGTCGAGGCGATCACCCGATCGGCCACGCTGTCGACGTCGGAGAAGACGTAGAGCGCGAGGGGCTTGTCGCGCTCGTTCACGAAGTCGATCGCTTCGTCGACGTCGTCGACCGGCAACACGGGGAGGAGAGGTCCGAAGATCTCTTCGCGCATGATCGGGGCGTCGGAGTCGACTGCGGTGAGCACGGTCGGTGCGATGTAGCGGTCGGACGGGTCGGCGTCGCCGCCGACGACGGGCTCACCACCCGACGCGAGCAGGCCGGCGAGCCGGGAGAAGTGGCGGTCGTTGACGATGCGTCCGTAGTCGGGGCTGGTCCGGGGATCGTTGCCGTAGAACGAGCGGACAGTCAACGCGAGGAGGTCGAGCAGCGGTTGCTCGACCTCGCGGTCGACGAGCACGTAGTCGGGCGCGACGCACGTCTGGCCGGTGTTCACGAACTTGCCCCACGCGATCCGCTTCGCCGCGACCGCGAGGTTCGCGTGACGGTCGACGATCGCGGGGCTCTTCCCGCCGAGCTCGAGCGTGACGGGCGTGAGGTGCTTCGCCGCGGCCTCCATCACGACGCGACCCACCGTGCCGTTGCCGGTGTAGAAGATGTGGTCCCAGCGCTCGGCGAGCAGCGCGGTGGTCTCGGGAACGCCGCCCTCGACGACCGCGACGCATTCGCGGTCGAGGTACTCGGGCAGCAGTCGCGCGAGCAATGCCGAGCTCGCCGGCGCGAGCTCCGAAGGCTTCAGGACCGCCGCGTTGCCTGCGGCGATGGCCGCGACGAGCGGGGCGAGCACGAGCTGGACGGGATAGTTCCACGGCCCGATGATCAGCACGACGCCGAGCGGCTCGCGTATGATCTGCGCCTTCGCCGGCTGCTGCGTGAACGGCACCGACACCTTCTCGGGCTTCACCCACGACGCGAGGTTCGCGAGCGCGAAGGCGATCTCGGCGCGGGTGAACGCGGTCTCGGTGAGGAAGCCCTCGATCTCGGGCTTGGCGAGGTCGGCCGCGAGCGCGTCGAGGAGCTCGGTCTCGCGTTCGAGCAGCATCGCGTCGAGTCGCCGGAGCTGGGCCACGCGCCACTCGACGGGCCGGGTCCGACCCGATTCGAAACCGACGCGCAGGCGCTTCACGACGTCGGCCGCACCCTGGCTGTCACTCCCGATCTCGCTCATCGCTTCCTCCGTCCGCTGTCCTGCAGTGTGCTGTTCTTCACGGTACCGCCCGCCTCGACGCGTCGAGGCCGTCGAGCACGTCGAGCACGTCGAGGACCCCCCGGAGGTCGGGGATGCGGTGCGCGAGGTCGTCCCGGGTCCCGGCGTCGACGGGCGCGCCAGGGTCGGGCCAGTGGCCCTCGCGCTCGAGGTAGGCCGGGCGCAGGCCGACCGAGCGTGGCCCTTCGACGTCGGGGAGCCAGGTGTCGCCGACGAAGAGGCACTGGTCGGCCGGCTCGTCGAGCTCCGCGAGCGTGGCCTCGAAGATCCGCGGGTGGGGCTTGCGGGCGCCGGCCCACGCCGACGAGACGACGACGTCGAAGGCGCCGGCGAGCCCGGCTTCGTCGAGTGCCTCGGTGAGGTCCCAGTCCCAGTTGGAGCAGATCGCGAGCCGCAGGCCCCGGTCGCGCAGCGTCGCGAGCACGTCGACGACCTCGGGGTAGCGCTCGAGCACGCGCGTCGCCGTCCCCTCCCGGAGCTTGGCGACGATCTGGTCGTACTCGCCGGGGTGCACGTCGGTCTCGGCGAGCATCGCCTCCATCCGGCGGCGTTGCCACGCGAGGTAGTGGTCGCGGCTGCGGGAGTGCTCGGCGTGCTCCACGCCGTCGTGACCCTCGAAGTACCGCCGCATCGCGCCGTCGGTCACCTCGACGCCGTGCTCACCCAGCACCTCGGGGATCGAGATCCAGTGCGTCGATCGGGCGAGCGTTCCGTAGAAGTCGAAGATGACGGTCTGCACGGAGGGGGACGTGGGGGGCTCGGACATGTCGGCATTCTCCCGCACCGGGAGGGGCG
>JBBRHS010000362.1:0-3512 GCA_038222385.1 Acidimicrobiia bacterium | reverse complement strand
GACTGGGGGTTCGCGTCGCCCGGGATCGGGAGCGCGGAGATGACCGCCTTCGAGGTGTCGCTGCGCAGGAACAGCTCGTCGAGGTACTCGTCGATCGTGAAGCAGGATCGCGGGTCGTCGGCACCGCAGGCCGACTGTGGGAAGGCACTCGCGAGCGCGAGCCCTCCCGGTGTCGACAGGTCGTACTCGAGGAAGTGCGTCTGCACGTCGAGGATGAACTCGTCGCCGGTCAGCGCCTCGGCCGCCGCATCGGTGTCGGTCGGGTCGTCGGGGACGGCGAAGGTACCGCCGGAGCGCTTCCCACCGGCCCGCTTCGACTCCGACTCACACGCGGCCATCGCGCCGAGCATCAGCGCGGCACCGCCGACGGTCCGGAGGAAGCGGCGGCGGTCGATTCCGAGCCGACGGGCGGCACGATCGGCTCCGTCGTAGGTTCGGCGGATCGCTTCCCGCTCCACGGCACCCAGTGGCAGGGGAAGGAACTCACCGTTGGAGCAGGGGCCCAGCTTGATCGGAAGATCGTCGATGGATCGAAACTACTCCGTGTTCAAGTCGATGTAACGGAGCCGAAACGAACCGCAGGAAGGCTGCTCGGCGATGGGGGACCTCCTCGACGGGTATTTCGCTGCCGATGCGTTCGACGAGATGTTCGACGGCACCGTGCCTCGTGACCACTACCGACAACTTCCACGCCGCGCTCGAGACGCTGAGCCGCACCGATTTCGACCAGCGGTGCGATGCCCGCGACCAGGCATTCCGCGACCAGGGCATCACGTTCTCGCTCCTCGGTGAGGAACGGCCGTTCCCTCTCGATCTCGTTCCTCGCATCATCCCGGCCGACGAGTGGTCGATGATCGACTCGGGGGTGCGCCAACGGGTGCGGGCGCTCGAGATGTTCCACCATGAGCCACGACGACGGCTGGCACTTCCTCCTCGCGGGCCGCAACCTCGAACGGGTCGACATGACGACCCGACTGCTGTCGGCGCGCTACGGCGAGAGCTGGGGTCCGCCGGGATGGACGACGACCCTGCGCTGCTGCTCGGCCTACGAAGCGTACCTGCGCACCTATCGCCGGCCGCTCGACGCGACGTCGGCCTCGAGTTCCTCCGCCTCGACCGACTCTTCCCGCGCTCGGTCTTCTTCGCCTTGACCACCACCGAGCGCGCCCTCGGCGCGCTCGACCCACGCGCCGATCGCACCGGACTCAACGACGAAGCCCGGCGGCTCGTCGGCCAGATGTGCGCCGACCTGGCGTTCGTGCGCGTCGACCACGTCGTGACCCGCCTGGCGGAGTACGTGACCTGGCTCCAGGACGCGTGCGAAGGCGTGCACGGCGCGCTGGCAGCCCGGTACTTCCGTGAGACCAGCGCGATCGCATGGAGTTCCTGACATGAGCTGGCGCATCGGGGTCCGCCACCGAACCGGGTTCCGGTACGCCGGGACCGCGCACGCGTCCTACAACGAGGCGCGATTGTCGCCGCTCGACACGGGAACACAACTCACGCTCGACCACCGGGTCGAGGTCGTCCCGGCGGCGCGCCTGTTCCGCTACCGCGACTACTGGAGCACGATCGTCCACGCGTTCGATCTCCACCGACCGCACACCGAGCTCACCGTCACGGGTGTGTCGACCGTCGAGACCTCGGGCCGGGTCGCGTTCGGCGATCCGCCCGCTACGCGTCGGGCTACCTGTACCCGCTCGAAGACGGTGAGATCGGCGCGTCGGTCGTGGGGGAGAGCCATGCCTGGCTCGAGGCGTGGTTGGGTTCGTGGCAGGCCATCGACCCGACCAACGGCACCGACGTCGCCGAGCGCCACGTCCTCATCGCCCGCGGCCGCGACTACGACGACGTCCCCCCGCTGAAGGGCGTGTACCACGGCGCGCCGGGCGAAGCGCTCGGAGTCGAGGTGGAGCTCACCCGGATCGCCTGATCAGGAGGTCGGCTGCGGTACCACGCGCAGGATGCTGTCGTTCCCGCCGTTCGCGGTGGTGACGTAAAGGTTCCCGAGCGGCGCGATCGCCGGAGTGCGGAGACGACCCCGGTCGGTCAGCATCGTCGCGGTGCCGACCGACTTCGTGCCTGCCGCGTTGATCTTGATCCCGAGGAGCTGTTCGCCCTTCAGGCAGGCGACCACGAGCATGCCGTTCCAGTTGCCCCACTTGGTCCCGCTGACGAACACCGCGCCCGACGTCGCGATGGTCGTCGGACCCGACGTCCAGACCGCAGTCTTCGCGTTCGGGAACTCCACGAGGTCGGTCATCGGCACGGTCTCGTTGTAGGCAGGGCTGGTGCCCACGACGGGATTCCAGCCGTAGTTGGCCCCGGCCTCGAGGAGGTTCACCTCGTCGTCACGATAGGAGCCATGCTCGACCGCGTAGGCCTTCCCGTCGGCGCGAAACGCGAGACCCTGGACGTTGCGGTGACCGTAGGTGTAGATGCGCGGGTCGAAGCCGCTCGCCGGGTTCACGACGCCCGGGTTGGGCGAGACCCCCGCACCGTTGCGGTCGACGCGCAGGACCTTGCCGCCGAGCGAGGTCTTCGACTGCGGGACCGTGCCGATCGCGGCGTCGCCGGTGCCGACCCACAACGCGCCGTCGAGACCGAACCGGGGCCGGCAGCCGGAGTGACGACCGAGCTCGCCGTTGGTGTTCACGGGCATGCCGGTGATGATGTCGACCCGGTTCGAGAGTGCGGTGTACCCGGCGTTCACGGTCCACCGGGCGACCCGCACGTCGTTGTCCACGCCGCCGAGGGTCGAGGCGAAGCAGGTGTAGATGTAGCGGTTGGAGGCGAACTGCGGGTCGACGGCAAGGCCGAGCATCCCGGATTCCGACGCCGCGACCACGTCGGCCGGGTCGGCGAGCACCCTCGGCTGACCTCCGATGAGGGCCTCGATCTCACCCGACCGTTCCGTGAACAGCATCGTGCCGTCGGGTGCCCACTGGACGTCCCACGGGATGTAGAGGTTCGACACGACCGGCGTGACAGTGGTGGTGGGTGGCGCGAGGCAGCCGGCGAGTAGCGCGACTACAGCTCCCAGTGCGGCGATCGTCAGCGTCCTGCGCATGGTGCGGCCCTCCCTAGCGAGTCCGGGACGCTACCCGCGACGACCCGTTCCGGTCGCATCCACGTACGCTGTTCACATGCTGTTGATCGTCCTGGCGCTCCTGGTGGTGGTTCCCCTCGCGGAGGTGACCGCGATGATCGCCGTCGGCCAGTGGATCGGTGCCTGGGAAGCGATTGCGCTGCTGTTCGCGGTGTCGCTCGTCGGATTCGTACTGGTCAAGCGGCAGGGTGTGGGAGCTTGGCGGCGGATCCGGGCGGAGATGCGGAGCGGTCAGGTTCCGGCTGCGGCGGTGCTCGATGGTGCATTGGTGCTGTTGGCGGGGTTGCTCCTGTTGATCCCGGGGTTCCTCACCGACACCGTCGGACTCGCACTGCTCGTACCGCCGGTCCGTGACGTGATCCGCCGGTTCGCGGGACGGCGCATCACCAAACGGGTCCGGTAC
>JBBRHS010000361.1:0-3526 GCA_038222385.1 Acidimicrobiia bacterium | reverse complement strand
GGACGTCGGCCCGGTACCGCGATCCCGACGGCAACGTGATCGAGCTGACCGAACGCACTCCGCGGTAGCCGCGCGATGACCGCTCCGAGGATGCACGAGGACGAGGTCGACATCGACGAGCACCTCGTCGGCCGGCTGCTCGACGCGCAGTTCCCCGAGTGGGCGGAGCTGCCGGTCGTGGCGATTCCCTCGACGGGAACCGTGAACGAGATCTACCGCCTGGGTGAGGAGCTCTGCGTGCGGCTGCCGCGCGTGGACGGATGGTCGGGACACCTGCAGCGGGAGCTGGAGTGGCTGCCGAGGCTCGCGCCCCGGCTGTCCCTCGACATCCCCGAGCCGGTCGCGGCAGGTGATCCCGGGTGCGGCTACCCCTTCCCCTGGGCCGTGTACCGCTGGATCGGCGGTGTGCCGTACGCGACCCACGGTGAAACCGACGAGCGGCGCGCCGCGCGCGATCTCGCCGGCTTCGTCGCAGAGCTCCGGCGAGTCGATCCGTCGGGCGCGCCCTCGACCGGCCGGCGCCCGTTGGCGGAGCTCGACGAGGTCACCCGGGCTGCCGTCGACACCCTGCAGGGCGTCGTCGACACCGAACGGGTGACGGCGGCGTGGGATGTCGCGCTGACCGCTCCCACATGGGACGGACCGCCGGTCTGGCGGCACTGCGACCTGCTGCCCCCGAACCTGCTCGTGGCTGACGGGCGACTCCGCGCCGTCATCGACTTCGGCGGGGTCGGAGTCGGCGATCCGGCCCACGACGTGATCGCGGCCTGGAGCGTCTTCGGTGCCGAGGGCCGGTCGGCCTACCGGGACGCGCTCGACGTCGACGGCGGGACGTGGGCGAGAGCGCGCGGCGTCGCTCTCCACCAGGCGTTGCTGATCATCCCGTACTACCCCGAGACCAATCCGGCCTTCGTCGACATGGCGATGCGCACGGTCGAGCAGGTGCTCGCCGACTCCGATCGGTAGCGTCGCGCTCGTGGCTGAAGCGCGACCTCGTCGACCACCTCGACGGAGTGCGCGCCCTTGACGATCGCAGTTCGATACGCGAGTGTATCGAACGTGGACGGCGTTCGATCCGAGCGCCCAGCGACGGGGGGCAGCATGACCACTCGATTTCCGGCCCGGCGAGCGATCATCGCCATCGTGTCGATCGGGGCGCTCGTCGCACTGACCGGCTGCGAGTTCCTGGTCTATCAGCGCGCCGACGCGGACCGCGGGCAAGCTGGACTGCCCGTCCTGAACCGCTCGGCTCCGCTTCAGGACTCGGCGCGCGCCAACTCCGCCGCCATGTGTGCTGAAGGCGTCGCGACCCCGTCGAGTGACGCCAAGGCCACCTACGACCGCGAGACGATCGCTGCGGCCTCGGAGCTCGTCGGATCCGCGATCCTCGATCCCGGCATCGCCGACGCCCAGCTCCGCAACCGGACCGCGACCAACGAGATCCTGAACTCTTGGTCGAACCCGCCGTGGTCCGAGCCCGAGTGGGACGACATCGGCGTCGGTGAGGTCGAGTGCCCCGACGGTCGCCTCTATCTCACGGCCGTGGCAACCGACCGACCGACGATGCCCCCGACCGGCCGGTACTCGAGCATCCAGTACCCGCTCTCCCAGATCCAGGAACACCTGGGACTCGAGTACGGGAGCGCCACCAACTACCTGGGCCAGACGCAGAGCCTGTTGCTCGACCTCTACCTCCCGCCCGACACCGATACCAGTCGACCGCTCGTCGTCCTGGTCCATGGTGGCGGCTTCGCGAACGGCGACCGCTCGAACATGGCGGCCGCAGCTCGCGACTACGCCCGTCGTGGTTTCGCGGCCGCCAGCCTCGGCTACCGCCTCAATCCCACCCTCCCCGGTTTCAGCGACCTTCCCGCTTACCTGGAGGCCGCGGCCAACGCGGTCGACGACGGCATGGAGTCGGTGCGGTGGTTGCGCGCCAACGCCGCGACCTTCGACGTCGATCCCGACCGCATCGCCATGATGGGAACCTCGGCCGGCGGCGGCCTCTCTCTGGGCGTCGCGGTCACCGAGGACCAGAGCCCGGGCGGTCCGCTGGCCGGCGTCTCGCCGAAGATCCAGGCCGCGGTGGCGACGGGCGCGACGCTGACGCTCGCGCTCGACGCCATCACCTTCGACGAGACACCGATCATGATGATCCACTTCGAGACGGATTCCGCGACCGGAGCGACGACCGCCGACGTCGTCGCGACGTGCAGCGCACTCTGGGACATCGGTGGCACCTGTGACCAGGTCATCCGCCCCGGTTCGGGCCATGGCAGTCCCCTCAGCGGGAGCGGCCCGTGGTGGTCACCCGAGATCGGTCCCTACCTGTGGGAGCACCTCGACCTCACCTGACGAGCTGACGAGCCTGGAAGCCCAGGAGCACACGCACCATCGCGACCTGGAGGCTCGCGTCACCGAGCTCGGCCGGCTCGACCCAGATCTGGTGCTGGCAACCCTCGATGGCGGCGATGATCATCCTGGCGTGGTCGTCGACATCGACATCGGCGGGCCCGTCAGACCCGCGCACCGCGAGGACCGTCGCGATGATGTGCGTGAGACCGGTCCGCAGATCCCGCCGATGCGCAGCCAGCGTCGCGGCGGCCTCGGGATGGCGGATCGCATACAGCAGGAACTCCGTGCTGACGAGGAACCACTTCCGGTCTCGGGTGACTCCGCGCACCATGTGGTCGATCCTCTCGTCGAGACGATCGGGTGCGCCGGCCAGGTCGCCGGCCGAGGCGGCAAGATCCTCGAGGATGGTCGCAGCCCGCCCGGACCAGAGGGCGAAGAAGAGCTCCTCCTTGCTCTCGAAGTTGCTGTAGAAGGCGCCACGTGTGAATCCCGCGGCGTCACAGATCTCCTCGACCGTCGCCGCCTCGAACCCGAGCTCGGCGAAGACCTCGAAGGCAGCCTCGAGCAAGCGCGCCCTTGTGTTCGCCTTGGAGCGCTTGGCGGGACCACGAGAAGCAGGCACCGGCCAAGCCTACGACCGACAGGCGCGGGAGGCGCCGAACACCCTGACCCTCGCGAGGCTGCGCTGTCGGGTTGAGCCCGTCGAGCGACCCGTCACCTACGCGAAGCGTTGGGCGTCGTCGGCCGCGTAGCGGGCGACCGCGGCGTCGGCAACGGCGTTGATCTCGATCGCGTCGAGGATCTCGGGGAGGCGGTTCGCCGGGATCGCGCAGGTCATCTCGGTTGCGGGCATGCCGGTGCGGGTGCGGCTCGCGGCGCAGCCGACGCTGGCGGCGACCTCGCCTTGCTCCTTGGCCACCGCGATGATGTGGCACTGCGGCTTGCCCTCGATGCGCAGGCCGGGGATCGCGTCGGACAACACCATCAGCTGCTTGGCGTTCAGGCGGAGGAAGACGACGTCGGGGTCGGCGGGGGTGTCGGCGAGCGGGCCGTAGGTGACCGCACCGGGCTGTTCGGTGACGACCGGGATCTGGGGGACGATGTCCATCGTCACCCAACCCACCTCGAGCATCGTCGCGACGTCGGTCTTCGTGGCCGCTTCCTCGAGGCC
>JBBRHS010000360.1:0-3528 GCA_038222385.1 Acidimicrobiia bacterium | reverse complement strand
CGAGGCCGCCGACCGTCCCGGGGTGCTCGCCGACATCGCGGAGCAGTTCGGTCGCCACGGCGTGTCGATCAAGTCGATGACCCAGCGTGGTGAGACCGGTTCCGACGACGCGCGGCTGATCTTCGTGACCCACAAGGCCCGCGAAGCCGACTTCCGGGCGACGGTGCACGCGCTCCGCGACATCGACGCCGTGCAGCGGGTCGGATCCGTCCTCCGCGTGACCGGCGACGAACCGTGAGCAATCCGGGGTGGAAGGGCCTGCTCCACGAGTACCGCGACCGACTCCCGTCGATTCCCGACGACGCGATCGTGACCCTGCTCGAAGGGGGTACGCCGCTCGTCGAGGCGCGCTCGCTGTCGTCGCTCGCGCACGCCGACGTGTTCCTGAAGATCGAGGGCGCGAACCCGACCGGCTCGTTCAAGGATCGCGGGATGACGGTCGCCATCTCGAAGGCCGTCGACGAAGGCGCGAAGGCGGTGATCTGCGCGTCGACCGGCAACACGTCGGCCTCGGCAGCCGCGTACGCGGCGCGAGCCGGCCTGAAGTGCGCGGTCGTGATCCCCGAGGGTCAGATCGCGATGGGCAAGCTCGCGCAGGCACTCATCCACGGAGCCACCGTCGTGCCGATCCGGGGAAACTTCGACGCCGCGCTCGACATCGTGCGCGAACTCGGGGCGAGCGGCAAGGTCGCGGTCGTCAACTCGGTGAACCCGTATCGCATCGAAGGTCAGAAGACCGCCGCGTTCGAGGTGGTCGAGGTGCTCGGCGACGCACCCCACGTGCACTGCATCCCGGTCGGCAACGCCGGCAACATCACCGCCTACTGGCGGGGCTACCGCGAAGACTCCGAGGCCGGCCGTGCGACCCGGCTCCCGCGCATGCTGGGGTGGCAGGCCATCGGTGCCGCGCCGCTCGTGCGGGGCGAGCCGGTACCGCATCCCGAGACGATCGCGACGGCGATCCAGATCGGCAACCCGGCGAGCTGGGACGGTGCGATCGGCGCGCGCGATGAATCGGGCGGCACGATCGGCGCGGTCACCGACGCCGACATCCTCCACGCCTACCGCATGCTCGCCGATCGTGAAGGCGTGTTCTGCGAACCGGCATCGGCAGCATCGGTCGCCGGCCTGCTCCAGGCGATCGACGCCGACCTCATCGGCGAGGGCGACACGGTGGTGTGCACCCTCACCGGCCACGGCCTGAAGGACCCGCAACGCGCGATCAGCGAGGTGGTCGTCGATCAGACCGTCGACGCCGACGCCACCGCCGTCGCCGCACGCATCGGCCTGTAGTCTTGGTCGAATCCGCTGCGCCGGCTCGACCGCTCACCCGCTGACGGTCCGCGATGTGTGTCCGCCGGCTCCGCTTCTTCTCCTGTCGAGTCGGGTTGATCAGGCGGGTTGGATCTTGAAGAGGCCGTCGGTGTCGGAGAGAACGTAGAGCTCGCCGCGGCCGTCTTCGCCGAAGCTCGTGATGTTGGAGGCGTTCGCGTCGAGGAACCGCTCACCGGTGGCGGTTCCGCCCGACTGGGTGAGGCCCTGCAGCTTGCCGGCGCAGTAGTCGGCGAACACGTACACGCCGGTGAGGTCGGGGATCGCGGTTCCCCGGTAGACGTACCCACCGGTCACGGAGCACCCTCCGGTGCCAGAGTGGGAGTACTCGTAGATCGGGGGCGTCGTCGGGTCGGGTGCGTCGCCGGAAAAGCCGTGCGTCCCCTCGAGTCGGCTCCAGCCGAAGTTGTCGCCGGCGCCGCCACCCGCGGGCACGAAGTCGATCTCCTCCCACTCGTTCTGGCCGACGTCGCCGATCCAGAGGTCGCCGGTGGTGCGGTCGAAGGAGAACCGCCACGGGTTGCGCAACCCGGTCGCGAAGATCTCGGGTCGACCACCGCCGTTCGCGAAGGGGTTGCCGGGAGGGATCGTGTACGGCACGTCGCCCGACGGGGTGGGATCGATCCGCAGGAGCTTGCCGAGGAGGGTCTCGGTTGATTGCCCGTTGCCGCCCTCGGCATGACCGGGTCCGATGTCGCCGGCGCCGCCGCCGTCACCGCTCGCGATGTAGAGCAGACCGTCGGGCCCGAACGCGAGCGCCCCCCCGTTGTGGTTCGGTTGCGGCTGCTCGATGGTGAGGATCGCGCGGGCGGATCCGGCGTCGACCGCATCACCCTCGACGGTGTACTCCACGACTTCGGTGTCGCCGTCGGGGTTGGTGAAGTCGAGGTACAGGCGCGAGCCGTCGGGCGAGAACGCCATACCGAGCAGGCCCTGCTCGTTGCCGTCGTCTCCCACCTCCTCGTCGATGTCGAGCACCGGGGTGGGATCCAACGTCCCGTCGCGCACGGCGCGGACGCGTCCCGGCTTCTCGGTCACATACAGGGTCTCGTCGTCGGGCCGCACCGCGAGCGCGGTCGGCCGCTCGAGGTCGGCGACTTCGGCGAGAGCGATGCGGACGGCTTCGAGGTCGCCCGTCGGCGCGGTGGCTTCGGCCGGCACCGAAGACGATGAGGAAGAAGACGAGGACGACGAGCTGTCCGCCCGGTCGTCGTCGCCGCCCGAGCAGGCGGCGAGGGTGAAGAACGTGAGGGCGACGACGAGGCTCCGCATCGGGTGACGGTACCCAGTGAAGGAGTCGACGCGACGTCGCGTACGATGCCGGTGTGAAGTACGTCGTGCTCGTACCCGATGGTTGTGCCGACGAGCCGCTCGACGAGCTCGGTGGTCGCACGCCCCTCGAAGCCGCCCACATGCCCCACCTCGCGGGCCTCGCGGCGCGTTCCGAGGTGGGTCGGGCGATGGTCATCCCTCCCGGCTTCCCGCCGGGGAGCGACGTCGGGAACCTCTCCATCCTCGGGTACGACCCGGCCGAGTTCCACACCGGACGCGCACCCATCGAGGCTGCCGCGATGGGAGTCGAGCTCCAGCCCGGCGAGGTCGCCTACCGGTGCAACCTCGTCACCATCGACGAAGCGGGAACGATGGTCGACTTCGCAGCCGGCCATCTCACGAGCGAGCAGAGTGCCCCGATCGTGGCCGCGCTCGACGCTGCGCTCGGTGCCGGGAGGAACGGCATCCGGTTCCACCCCGGCGTGGAGTACCGCCACCTGTGTGTGGTGCCGAGCGCGATGGGCGACGCCGCGTGCGTCCCCCCGCACGACCTCACCGGTCAGCTCGCGGTGTGGCCGACCGGGGCATCGGCCGGCGCGTTGCGTGAACTGATGGACGCGTCACGTGAGGTCGTCGGCGCTGCAGCTCGAGCGGTCGACTCGACGGCCACCCAGATCTGGCTGTGGGGTCAGGGCTTGAAGCCGGAACTGCCCCGCTTCGCCGACCGATTCGGCGTCGACGGTCGACTGACGTCGGCGGTCGACCTCGTGCGTGGGCTCGGTGTGCTCGTGGATCTCGAGGTCCTCGACGTGCCGGGTGCAACCGCGGGTTTCGACAACGACTACGTCGCGCAGCGTGACGCTGCACTCGCGTCGTTGTCCGACCGCGACTTCTTCCTGTTGCACGTCGAGGCCACCGACGAGG
>JBBRHS010000359.1:0-3529 GCA_038222385.1 Acidimicrobiia bacterium | reverse complement strand
TCGAGGCTCAGGTCGGGGCCCCGGGCCGCGACGTTCGCGGTGAACGTGAACGTGCCCGAGCACGGTGCGACGTACCGCCAGGTGTCGACATCGCCGACTGGCGATGCGCCGATCAGCTGGGGGCGGCCGGGAACGAGGTCGGCAGTCGGGCGAGACGACCCGCCGGTCTCGTCGGGCAGCGATGCGACACCGTTGCTTGCTGCGACGGCGAAGTCGTCCTCGGTGTTGTCGGCGTCGGCGTACTCGCCCCGACTCCACTGGGTCACCGGCTGGTCGTAGCCCAGCCCCATGATCGGTGCCCACATGCCGTGTCCGAAGTAGTAGCCGTTGCCGACGGTCTGGCCGTCGTGGTCGAGCCCCATCGCGTGACCGAACTCGTGGGCGCTCGACTCGGCCAGCACCTTGGGGGTGTACCCGATGTCGTTGAAGACCCACGACGGCTGGAGGGCATCGTGCTCCGCACCGACGCTGTCGACGACTCCGACGAACGACAGCCCACCGCACAACGGGGAGCAGAAGTCGGTGCTCGAGCTGTTCGTGATCACCACCCGTCCCCCGTAGAACCGGTCGGTCGCCGACGAGCGACCGATGGCCGCGGCGCCCGGATCCTCGGTCGTGACGTCGATGTCGAACGGCGCGTAGTCCTCGGAGACGTGCTGGTGGATGTACTGGATCGCGTCGTGGTCCGATCGGCCCCACGTCGTCGGGTCGCCGTCGGAGTCGAACGGCAGAGCGGTGTAGCCCGCCGCCTGCCACCAGCTCCCCGGGGCCACGGTGTAGCCGTCGAAGTCGAGATACAGCACCCGGTTCGACCCGGGACGCGAATGCAGTCGGAACGTCTCGTTGTCGGGCCGCGCGGCCTGCGGCGCTGGCGACGGGGCGAGGTTCGACGCGGGGGGAGCGTCCTGGTGGAACAGCCGACCGTCAGCGTCGAGCCACGCGGTCGGGTCGTCGCGCAGCACCGCGGTCAGCGCGGCGATCGACTTCCCGTTCTGCTCGGCCACCGCGGGGAGCACGGTCCGCGGCAGCGCGTCGAGTGCCTCCGGCCCGCGCATGCGGTCGGCCAGGACGCCACGCACCAGCGGTCGGAGCGGAGGTGTCGGGAGGGTGGGACGCGGTGGGGTGGCATCGCCCGGCTCGACCGCTTGGCCTCGCGCGTTCGGAGCCGCGACTGCGGTGACGACGACCATGAGCACGATCGCCGATGCCTGCCGTGGACGACCACGGGACCACCAAGTGACCTTCATGCCCGTTCCCCCGTCCGTGTGGTGACAAACCTAGGGAGCTGCGCCGGCCTCGGCCAGTCCCTTGGATTCAGCGCGGCTCCCCCTGCCGCTCACGCCGCTCGGCGACGAGCTGCGCTCCGTAGCGCAACACGAACGGCACGGCGACGATGAGCACGACGAACACCAGCAGGAGCACCCATACGGCTTCCATGGGTCGACGATAGGGCAGAGCGGGTTCCTCCTCGCCCCAACCCGTTCCACCGCCCGGCGCCGCGCTCGGCGTCGCGAGGGCGGCGCAGTACGAGTGCCGAGAGCCTCTGGCGGCGAACGGCGGACCACGCACTGCTCTTCATGACTGTCCCCCCGGTCCGTGTCGCCACACCGTTGGGACCTTTTACCCTGCCGGCCAGCGACGTGCGTTCCTAGGGTGCAGAGGGCTTCGCGCACGGCGCAGTCCCCTGAGGACGAGCGAGGACCCATGGTCACGACTGATGCACGGACCGTCTCGGATCCCACCACCCGCCCGGAGGCGAAGGGACGACTCACTCCACCCGCAGTGACGGGGTACGTCTGGGGCGCGCTGCGGCTCGCGATCGGCTGGACCTTCCTCTGGGCGTTCCTCGACAAGATGTTCGGCCTCGGGTTCGCAACGTGCCGGGCCGAGGCCGGGAGCTCGATCGACTTCGCGTGCAGCGCGTCTGCGATGGACGGCGGTTCCCCCACGTTCGGCTTCCTCACGTTCGGGACCGCTGCGAGCCATTCGAACATGCCTCCCGCGTGGCTCGCACCGGCGAGTGCGACGAGTCAGAACGTCACCGACTGGTTCTTCATGGCCGCGCTGCTCGGGGCGGGAGTCACTCTGATGCTCGGGATCATGGTGAGGATCGGCGGGATTGGTGCCGCGCTGCTCCTGGTGTTCCTGTACCTGGCGGGCGCGGTGTGGCCGGAGAACAACCCGTTCATCGACGATCACCTCATCGAGGCCCTCGCCCTGGTGGGCGTGGTCCGTGCCGGTGGCGGCCGGTGGCTCGGCCTCGGTCGCCGGTGGGAGCGCATCGGGTTCGTGCAGCGCCACGCCTGGCTGCGGTGACTACCCGGCGGTCTTGGGTTCCTTCGGCAGTCCGAGCACTCGCTCGCCGATGATGTTCTTCATGATCTCGTCGGTGCCGCCGGCGACCCGCATGCCGGGGACGCCGAGGAGGAACTCCGACCAGGCGTAGGTGCCCCACTCGCCGCTGTCGGCGATCAGGCGCGGTCCGATGATGTCGCCGAGCATCGCCGAGACCTTCTGCATGTTGCGGGTGAGGGAGAGCTTCCCGATCGACATCTCGGGGCCGGGGAGCTGGCCGGCGCGGACCTTCGCCATGCCCCGCAAGTTCGTGTAGCGGGCGACGTTGACGTTCACGAACGCATCGGCGAGCTGTTGGCGGACCAGGGGGTCCTGCGCGACGCCGTAGTGACGAGCCATGTCGACGAAGCGGTCGATCGACAGGCTGCCGACGCCGGCACCGCCCCCGCCGATCGCGGCGCGTTCGTTCATGAGGGTGGTGAGCGCGACCGTCCAGCCCTCGTCGACGTCGCCGAGCCGGTGGGAGTCGTGGACGCGTACTTCCTCGAAGAACACCTCGTTGAAGGTCGCGCCACCCGTCATCTGGCGCAGTGGACGCACCTCGACGCCGGGTGCGTGCATGTCGACCACGAACATCGTGAGCCCCTTGTGCTTGGGCGTGTCGGGTGAGGTACGGGTGATGATCTCGCCGATGTCGCTGTACTGCGCACCCGAGGTCCACACCTTCTGGCCGGTGATGATCCACTCGTCGCCATCGAGCTCGGCCTTGGCCTGGATCCCGGCGAGGTCGGATCCGGCGATCGGCTCGGAGAAGAGCTGGCAGCCGACGATGTCGCCGCGGTACATCCCGGGCAGGTACCGCTCCGCCACGTCGTCGATCGCGTGGGCGAGGATGGTGGGCGCGACCATCGCGAGGCCGATCCCGAACGGCTGCTGCGTCGGGATCTCGTACCCGCAACGCGCCGCGTCGTAGGCTCGCTCGTACTCGACGGGCAGGTCGCGGCCGCCGTAGGCCGCGGGACCGGTGATCCACCCGAAGCCGGCGTCGAACTCGGCGGCCTTCCACTCCTTGGCGGCGCGGAGCTCGGCCGCTTCCTCGTCGGGCGTCTTCTCGTCGAGGAGGCCCACCTGGTCGGAGCCCTCGCCCCAGACGAACTTCTCCTCTGACCGCTCGGTCGCGTTGGCGTGCAGGAACGCGCGGGCGTCGGCGACGAAGGTGTCGAGCGGGATCGTT
>JBBRHS010000358.1:0-3532 GCA_038222385.1 Acidimicrobiia bacterium | reverse complement strand
GTGGAGCAGGCCGCCATCGCCGACGAAGTGTGCTCGGTGTTGATGGGCGAAGACGTCGAGGCCCGACGCAGCTTCATCCAGCAGAACGCCAAAGACGTCCGCTTCCTCGACATCTGACGTCGCATCCCCCCAACGACCCCCCGAACACCGCCCCGAAGACGAGAGGTAGCGATCCATGCCCGACGGGCAGCAGACGCTCGGCAACATCGAACCGATCGAGATCCAGGAGGAGATGGAACGCTCCTTCCTGGATTACGCGATGTCGGTCATCGTCTCGCGCGCACTCCCCGACGCGCGCGACGGGCTGAAGCCGGTCCACCGCCGGATCCTCTACGGCATGTACGACGCCGGCCTCCGTCCCGACCGCGCGCACACGAAGTGCGCGCAGACCGTCGGCCACGTGATGGGCAACTACCACCCCCACGGTGACAGCTCGATCTACGACGCGTTGGCGCGCATGGTGCAGGACTTCTCGCTGCGTCACCCCCTCATCGACGGCCACGGCGCCTTCGGCTCCCCCGACCCCGAGTCCCAACCGGCGGCGATGCGCTATACCGAGGCGCGGCTCGCTCCCATCGCGATGCAGTTGCTGGCCGACATCGACGAAGACACCGTCGACATGATCCCCACCTACGACGGCAAGGAGACCGAGCCGGCGGTGCTGCCGGCGCGGTTCCCGAACCTGCTCGTCAACGGGAGCCAGGGGATCGCGGTCGGGATGGCCACGAACATCCCGCCGCACAACCTCGGCGAGGTGATCGACGCGACGGTGCACCTCATCGACAACCCCGAGGCCACCAACGAAGACCTCATGGAGCACGTGAAGGGCCCCGACTTCCCGACCGGCGCGCTCATCCTCGGTCGGAGCGGGATCATGGACGCCTACCGCACCGGCCGCGGCTCGGTGAAGCTGCGCGCGGTCGCGGAGATCGAGGAGATGCGGGGTGGCGGCGAGCGCATCGTCGTCACCGAGATCCCGTTCCAGACCTCGGTCGAGGGCATCGAGCGCAAGATCGCCGACCTCGTGAACGCGCGAGACATCGAAGGCATCCGTGAGATCCGCAACGAGTCGGCCAAGGGCAACACCCGCCTCGTCGTCGAGCTCCGTCGGGACGCCAATGCACTGGTCACGCTGAACAACCTCTACAAGCACACCCCGCTGCAGACGAGCTTCGGCATCAACATGTTGGCCCTCGTCGACGGCGTGCCCCGCACCCTCGACCTGCGGGGTGCGCTGAGCGCCTACATCGACCACCAGATCGACGTGATCACCCGCCGGACGCAGTTCCGGCTGCAGAAGGCCCGCGACCGCGCGCACATCGTCGAGGGCCTCGTGAGGGCGCTCGACATGATCGACGCCATCGTCGCCCTCATCCGCGGTTCGGAAGATGCCGACGCGGCCCGCGCAGGCCTCATGGGTGACCCGTTCGGCTTCAGTGAGATCCAGGCCCGCCACATCCTCGACATGCAGCTGCGGCGCCTTGCCCAGCTCGAGGGCCAGAAGCTGCGCGACGAGCTCGCCGAGCTCATGGAGACCATCGCCGAGCTCGAGAGCATCCTCTCGAGCGACGCCAAGCTCCGGGGCGTGATCAAGACCGAGATGGGCGAGGTGCGCGACGAGTTCGCGAACGAGCGGCGCACGATCCTCACGTTCGATTCCGGCGATCTCGACACCCTCGACCTCATCGAAGACGAAGAGGTCGTCGTCGTGCTCTCCCACAAGGGCTACGTCAAGACGGTCGCGTCCGACGCGTTCCGCAAGCAGGGGCGCGGCGGGCGCGGGGTGCGGGGAGGAAACCTGCGCGACGAGGACTACGTCGAGCACCTCCTCATCACGACCGCGCACTCGTACCTGCTGTTCTTCTCCAACCGGGGTCGTGTCTACCGGTTGCGGGCCCACGAGATTCCGATGAAGGAGCGCACCGCTCGTGGCACCGCACTGGTGAACCTCATCGCGCTCGCGCCCGAGGAGCGGATCGAGGCCGTGATCGACACCCGTACCTACGAAGACGGTGCGTACCTGTTCTTCGCCACCCGCAAGGGGCAGGTGAAGAAGACGAAGATGAGCGAGTACGACTCGTCGCTGCGTTCGGGCCTCATCGCGATCAACCTCCACGACGACGACGAGCTCGTGCGCGTGATCCAGACGAGTGGATCCGACGACATCTTCATGGTGTCGAAGAACGGGATGACCATCCGGTTCTCCGACGACGACGTCCGCTCGATGGGACGGGCCACCGCCGGCGTGCGGGGCATGAAGCTCAAGAACGCCGACGACGCGGTGGTGAGCGCCGATCTCGCCCGCGACGACACCGTGATGCTCTTCGTGAGCAGCAGTGGGCACGGCAAACGGACCAAGCTCGATCGCTTCAACACCCAGGGTCGGGGCGGTCAGGGCGTGCGGGGCATGAAGATCACCGCCAGCCGGGGCGAGGTCGTGGCGGCCTTCACCGTGGGTGCCGACGACGAGATCCTCGTGTTCTCCTCGGCCGGCAATATCATCCGTATGGGAGTCATGGAGATCTCGTCGCAGGGACGCGACGCTACGGGGGTCCGTGTCGCGCGCCTCGCCGACGGCGAGACTGTGGTCGCGGTGGCTCCGGTGCTCGAAGCCGACGAAGACCCTGAAGCCGAATCCGCATCCTGACCGAACCCCCCGAATCTGGCTCAACCGGCGAACTGGAAGGACGGCGAGCAGGGAATGGCGCTCGATGTCGGTGGTCCCGGCACCCAGAACCCGGCTTCGGGCGCGCCCGCACAGCCGGCGCCGGCGTCGGCGCGGCGCCGGGAACGGCTCCCCGATCAGCAGGCCGGGTGGTTGGGCGCGGGGGCGAGCACGCCCCGCCGTCACCGGATGGTGGTGCGCCGCCTCGACCTCTGGTCGGTGCTGAAGATCTCGCTCTGCTTCTACCTGGCCGGCTTGGCGGTCACGATGGTCGCCGGCGTCGTGCTCTGGGCCATCTCGTCGAGCCTCGGAGCGGTCAACAACGTCGAGAACTTCATGGGCGACCTCCTCAGCGCCAAGGACTTCAAGTTCCTCTCTGCGCAAATCCTCGAGGGGGCGACGCTCGTGGGCCTCGTGATCGTGATCCTGCTGGTGATCATCACGCTCGTCGCGGCAGCGTTCTACAACCTGTTCGCCGAGCTCATCGGCGGGATCGAGATCGTCGTCGAAGACGAGTAATCTCGGATCCCCTCCGGGGCTATAGCTCAGTCGGTTAGAGCGCATCGCTGATAACGATGAGGTCGGTGGTTCGATTCCACCTAGCCCCACTGCTGCCTTTGACGGTCGAATCTGCTGCGGCGGCTCGATCGCTCACCGGTTCGAGTTCCGCGTGGGCGTGTCCGCCGCCTCCGCTCCTTCTCCGGCCCGTCGGTACACTCGGGGTCGTGAAGGCGTTTCGTCGAGGGGTGTTCGTGGCATCGCTCGCGGTGCTCGCCAGTGCGATCGTGAAGGTGCTCTCGAACCGCGATCGTTCCCAGCCCGAGAACGGCGGCTGGCGCCAGCTCGACGGGCCCGACTTCCGGTGAC
>JBBRHS010000357.1:0-3533 GCA_038222385.1 Acidimicrobiia bacterium | reverse complement strand
GCGCTGGGTGTTCGAGGACGCCTTCCTCAACTTCCGCATCGTCGACCAGATGCGCGCCGGCCGCGGTCCCGTGTTCAACATCGACGAGCGCGTGGAGGTCGCCACCAGTACCGCCTGGCTCGCGATCCTCTTTGTGCTGCGCTCGATCCTGCCGTTCATCGAGATCGAGTGGCTCTCGATCGGTGCCGGCCTCCTGCTCACCAGCTTCGGGCTCTGGCTCGCGCTCCTCGCCTCGCGGCGACTCTGGTCTCGGGAGGGGGGAGAAACCGGCGAGCTGTTCGTCCCGTTCGGTGCCCTCGCCTACGCCGTGCTCCCGGCGACGTGGGACTGGGCGACATCGGGGCTCGAGAACGGGTTGAGCATCGCCTGGATCGGTGGGACCGCGTTCGTGCTGTGCACCTACGCGGCCGGTCGGGAATCATCCAGCACGCGAGGGACAGTTCTCGCCGGCGTGGTTCTCGGGTTCGGGATCCTCGTGCGACCCGACCTCGCGATCATGTCGGTGATCGCGCTCCTCGCGGTGGTGTGGGTCAAGCGGCCGCACCGAAGAGACCTGGCGAAGCTGTTGGTCGGAGCGTTCGCCCTCCCCGCGATGTACGAGGTCTTCCGAGCCGGCTACTACGGGACGCTCGTCCCGAATACGGCACTCGCGAAGAACGCGAGCAGCATCTACTGGAGTGACGGCTGGAACTCGTTCCTCGACTTCGTCGAGCCGTACTGGCTGATCGTGCCGATCGCCATCGTGGTCGTCGGGGGGATCATCGCATTCCGACAGGTGCCGGTCCGCCCGCCGCTCGCCGCCGTGTTGGCCCTCCCGGTCGCCGGTGTCCTGCACGCGCTGTACATCATCGCGATCGGCGGCGACTACATCCACGCCCGGCTCCTGCTCCCGAGCCTCTTCGCGATCCTCGTCCCGGTGATGGCCGTGCCGTGCCGTCGCTGGATGGTCGTGCCCGTCGTGGCGATGGGAGCCTGGGCGATCGTCACAGGCGGGTGGTTGCGGATCGAGCATCGCCCGGAGCCCTTCCTCAGCTCCACCACCACGCGCTATCTCCTCGATGCGCCGGTACACATGCGGCGGTTCACCGAAACGGGTCACGATCCCATCCTCGCATCCGACTTCGACCTACCCGACGGCCCTGTCGCCCGCACGTTGCAGGCGCAGGGAGCGCGAGCGCTCGTGACCGGGACCGCAACGGGCAAACCTCCCTTGCTCGATGCGACTCCCGATCGAACCACGCTCATCTCGGTCGCGAGCGGCGTGAGCGGGTACCGCGCCGGGGTCGATGTGATCGTGCAAGAGGCCCAGAGCCTCGCAGATCCCTACGGGAGTCGGATGCCTGCGATCTCGCGTTCGCTCGCTGGGCATCGCAAGCGCGAGTCCTGGGAGTGGATGATCGCGATGCGCACGGTCCCTGGTGTCACCGCGGGCTACGACAGTGCGGAGATCGACGCGGCGCGCCGAGCGTTGCGGTGCGGTGCCGCGGCCGGACTCGACCGATCGACCACTGCTCCGCTCACGGTCGATCGGTTCTGGTCGAACCTGGTCGGCTCGATCGGGCGGACCCGGCTCGTGATCGCCCGAAATCCGTTCCGGGCCGAACGGGAGCTCTGCGACCGGCGTGAGCAGGGATCACGGGCGCCGACGGTACGATTCGACCCATGACGACCACCGCTCCCGTCGACGTCGAGGCGGTTCGCGTCGGACTCGCGGCCCACGGCTACCTCGCCGACGACGGTCTCGCCACGTCGGTCTTCCTCGCGCTCGCGTTGCCGCGTCCGTTGCTCCTCGAGGGTGAAGCCGGGGTCGGCAAGACCGAGGTCGCGCAGGCGTTGGCCCGCTGGACCGGCGGTGAGCTCCTCCGGCTGCAGTGCTACGAGGGCATCGACGCGAACCAGGCCGTCTACGAGTGGGACTACTCACGCCAGCTGCTGCACCTGCGCGCCGCCGAGGCGAGCGGCGCCGATGTGGTCGAAGACGAGCTCTACTCCGAACGCTTCCTCGTCCGACGTCCCCTCCTGCGGGCGATCGACCAGGCCGGTCCGGTCCCGCCGGTGCTCCTCATCGACGAGGTCGACCGGGCCGACGACGAGTTCGAGGCCTTCCTGCTCGAGATCCTCTCCGACTACACGGTCACCGTTCCCGAGCTGGGTGTCATCCGCGCGGAGGTGCCGCCGATCGTCGTGTTGACGTCGAACCGGACGCGCGATGTCCACGACGCGCTCAAACGACGGTGCCTGTATCACTGGATCGACCATCCCGACTTCGAGCGCGAGCTCGAGATCGTGCGCTTGCGTGCCCCCGAGGTCTCGGAGGCACTCGCGCGTGAGGTCGCGGCCGCCGTCGCATCCCTGCGCGACCTCGACCTCTACAAGCGGCCGGGCGTCGCCGAGACGATCGATTGGGCGCAGGCACTCGCACGACTCGGTCGGGTTCACCTCGACGACGCCGCGGTCATCGCGACCCTCGGCACGGTCTTGAAGTACCGCGAAGACCAGCAACGGGTGCGTGACTCCGTACCGGCGATCGTCGCGGATGCGATCGCGAACAGTGCCTGACGCGGCGGCGATCCCGGTCGCGTTCGCCCGGGTGCTCCGCGGTGCCGGGCTCACGGTTCCCGCCGGTGCCACCGAGGTCTTCGCCCGCTCGCTCGTCTCGGTCGGCGCCGCGACGCGCGACGGCGTCTACTGGGCCGGCCGGGCCACGCTGATCCGGCGCCCCGAAGACGTCGCCGTGTACGACCGCGTCTTCTCGGCCTTCTTCGCCGAGCCGGTGCCGCTGCACGCAGTGGCCGACCCGACCAGCGAGGTGATCGTCGCGTTCGACAGCGGTGGAGGCGACGACGTCTCCGACGCGCCCGACTCCGACGACGAGCTCGCTCCCCCGGAGTTCGGGACACCCGTCGTCACCGTTCGTTGGAGTCGGGCCGAGGTGCTTCGTGGCCGCGACTTCGCCGAGTACACCACGGCCGAGTTCGACGAAGCCCGACGTCTCATCGCCGACATCAGGGTCGCGGGTGCACCGCGGAAGTCGCGCCGGCGCCGGCGAGTCGCCCACGCGCGTGGTCGCCCCGATCTGCGCCAGACGGTGCGGCACGCGTTGCGGACCGGCGGCGAGGCGGTGCCGCGCCGTTCGACGGTTCCCTCGGTCCGGGCCCGCCGGGTGGTGTTGCTGTGCGACGTGAGCGGTTCGATGGAGCCCTACGCACGGGCACTGTTGCGGTTCCTGCACGCGGCGGTGGTGGCGCGGGGCAGCGTGGAGGCGTTCGCGATCGGCACCCGACTGACCCGGATCACCACGGAGCTCGCATCGCGAGATCCCGACGCCGCGCTCGCCGCCGCCGCGCGCCGCGTCGTCGACCTCTCCGGCGGTACCCGCCTCGGTGCGGCGCTCCACACCTTCAACGACGAGTGGGGCGTGCGCGGGATGGCGCGGGGCGCGGTCGTGGTGATCGTGTCCGACGGCTGGGACCGCGGTGAGCCCGAGGTCCTCGCCGAGCAGATGGCGCGGCTCCAGCGGGTAGCCCACCGCG
>JBBRHS010000356.1:0-3559 GCA_038222385.1 Acidimicrobiia bacterium | reverse complement strand
CTCGGTCTTCGTCCCGGTGTTCCCGCCGCTCGGCGTGCCGGCCGAACTGGCCCGACCCGAGCTGTGGACAGCGTTCGACGCGCTCCGACCCGCGGTCGAAGGTCCTCGCGGCGTCGACGCGCTCGCAGCCGTCCGCTCCGTACTCGGTCCGCTGGAACGCGACCTCTGGGACGACGCCGACGCCTGCGCGGGACCTGGCGACCACGCCGAGCGCGAGGCTTTCCTGGCCGGCGTCGGACCGCGACTCACCGGCGCGCTCCGGAGGATTCGCACGGAATAGCTCGAAATCACCGCCTCCCACTACGGTCGCCGCATCGACGCCACCCGTACGAGCACCGAGTACAACATCGCCGATCTGTTCGAGCTCGTGGCCGACGCGATCCCCGATCGCGAAGCGCTCGTATGCGACCAACGACGGCTCACGTTCGCGGAGCTCGACGAGCGCGCGACCCGACTCGCGCACCACCTGGCTGCACGAGGCATCGGCCCGGGCGACCACGTCGGCCTGTACCTGTACAACGGCACCGAGTATCTCGAAGCCATGCTCGCCGCGTTCAAGCTGCGGGCTGTGCCGGTGAACGTCAACTACCGCTACGGCGCCGACGAGCTCCGCTACCTCCTCGTCGACGCCGACGCCCGCGCGATCGTGTACCACGGCGAGCTCGAGTCGCGGCTCGCCCCGTTGACGGAGGACATCCCGGAGCTGGCGACGTTCGTCCGGGTCGACGACGGCACCACCTCTTCGTCGACGGCACCACTCGAGGCGGTCGACTACGAGCACGCGCTTGCCGCCGCCGACCCCACGCGCGACTTCGGCCCGCGATCGTGCGACGACCTCTACGTGCTCTACACCGGTGGGACCACCGGGATGCCGAAGGGCGTGATGTGGCGGCACGAAGACGTGTTCTTCGGAGCGCTCGGTGGTGGCGGCGGTGGCGGCGCGCCGATCTCGACCCCCGAGGAGCTCGCGGATCGGGCCCGCGACGGACGCCGCCTCCGGTGTCTCCCCGCCTGCCCCTTCATGCACGGCACCGCACACTGGATGGCGCTCGGTGCCCTCCTCACCGGCGGCACCGTGGTGGTCTCGCCCGACCGCAAGCTCGATCCGGTCCGCCTGTGGCGCCTCGTGGCCCGAGAGCAGGTCCAGCTGCTCGTGATCGTCGGCGACGCGTTCGGCCGCCCGCTCGTCGAAGCCCTCGACCAACCCGACCTTGCCGGGGTCGACCTGTCGCAGTGCTCGGTGATCCTCTCGGGTGGCGCGATCCTCTCACCGGCAGTGAAGACCGCGTTGGCCGAGCAGCTCCCCGGCAGCGTCGTCGTCGACGGGTACGGCGCATCGGAGACCGGTGGCCAGGGGCAGTCGGTGACCGTCGCCGGTGCCGAACCGAGCCCGACGCCGCGCTTCACCGTGAACGACCAGACCACCGTGCTCGACGACGCACTCGCGCCGGCAGGCGTCGGCGTGGTCGGCCGCCTCGCCCGTCGGGGTCACATCCCGCTCGGCTACTACAAGGACCCCGACAAGACCGCGGCCACGTTCCCGGTCGTCGACGGCGTCCGCTGGTCGGTGCCCGGCGACCACGCCCGCATCGAGGCCGACGGCACGATCACGCTCCTCGGTCGCGGCTCGGTGTCGATCAACACCGGCGGCGAGAAGGTCTACCCCGAGGAGGTCGAGGCCGCGCTGAAGGCGCATCCCGAGGTGTTCGACGCGATCGTCGTCGGCCTCCCCGACGACCGGTGGGGCGAACGGGTCGTTGCCGTCGTGCAGGCCCGACCCGGCGACTCGCCCGACCTCGCCGACCTCGCCGGCCACGTCCGCGCCCGCCTCGCCGACTACAAGGCACCCCGCGCCGTCGTGTTCGTCGACACCATCGAACGGTCCCCCTCGGGCAAGCCCGACTACCGCTGGGCCCGCGCCACCGCCCTCGACCACCTCACCCCCTGACGCCCCGAGGCCCCGAGGTCGCTGAGTTCGTTGCGTTGGGGATCACATACGACCAGAAGTGCACGAACTCAGCGGTGGTGGGGGCGCCGCTAGCTTGAGGGGGTGACCAACCGACTCGCCGACGAGACCTCTCCGTACCTGCGCCAGCACGCCGACAACCCCGTCGACTGGTACCCCTGGGGCGACGACGCGTTCGCGGCGGCCCGGGCCGACGACAAGCCGATCATGCTGTCGGTCGGGTACTCGTCGTGTCACTGGTGTCACGTGATGGCCCACGAGAGCTTCGAAGACGCCGAGGTTGCCGCGGTGATGAACCGGCTCTTCGTGAACGTGAAGGTCGACCGCGAGGAACGGCCCGACGTCGACGCGGTGTACATGCAGGCGGTGCAGGCCCTCACCGGCCAGGGTGGCTGGCCCATGACGGTGTTCCTCACCCCCCAGGGTGAGCCCTTCTTCGGCGGTACGTACTTCCCGAAGGAACCCGGCCACGGCCGGCCCGGTTTCGTGCAGCTCCTCGAGGCGGTCGACGACGCCTGGCGGAACCGCCGAGACGACCTGCTCGCCGAAGCGGCCAAACTCGGCGACGCGCTCCGGCAGGCGACCCTCGCCGACGTGGGTGCCGACGGCGCGAACGACCTCCCGTCCAACGTGCTCGCGCGAGCACGCAGCGGGATCGCCGCGAACTTCGACCCCGCCTACGGCGGCTTCGGCACCGCGCCGAAGTTCCCCCAGGCGATGACGCTCGATTTCCTCCTGCAGCGAGCGGTACGCGACGACGACGCCGAGGCGCTCGAGATGGTCACGACGTCGCTCGACGCGATGGCGGCGGGCGGGATGTACGACGTCGTCGGCGGGGCCTTCCACCGCTACTCGGTCGACGAGGCCTGGCTCATCCCCCACTTCGAGAAGATGCTCTACGACCAGGCCCTCCTCCTGCGGGTCTACCTGCACGCGCACCTCGTGACCGGTAGCCCCGACCGGCCCGGGATCGCTCGCTACCGCCGCGTCGTCGAAGAGATCGTCGGCTACGTGCTGCGCGACCTTCGTCATGTCGACGGCGGCTTCTACTCGGCGGAGGACGCCGACTCCGAGGGGGTCGAAGGCAAGTTCTACGCCTGGTCGCTCGACGAGCTCAGCGAGGTCTGCGGCGACGACGCCGATGCGGTGATCGACTGGTTCGGGGTCACCCCGACCGGCAACTTCCGCGACCCCCACACCGGCTTCACCGGGAACGTGTTGCAGGCCGTCGACCGCACCGCCGACCGGCCCGAGGCCGTGACCGGCGCGCTCCCACGCCTGTTCGAGCAGCGGGAGGGTCGCGTTCGGCCCGGGCTCGACGACAAGGTGCTCCTCGGGTGGAACGCCCTGTTCCTCCGCGCCTTGGCCGAAGCCGCGGCCGCGCTCGACCGCAGCGACTGGATGGAAGCCGCCCGCACCAACGCCCGCTTCCTGCTCGCGAACCTGCGGCGTGACGACGGTCGTCTGCTCCGGTCGTGGCAGGCCGACGGCGGAGCCCGGCACCTCGCCTACGCCGAGGACCACGCCGCGTTGCTCGAGGCGCTCCTCACGTTGGCCGAGGTCGACGACGTTGCGTGGCTCACCGAGGCCCGC
>JBBRHS010000355.1:0-3567 GCA_038222385.1 Acidimicrobiia bacterium | reverse complement strand
CGAGGCCGGCGCGCCGGCGGAGTCGGGGTCGTTCCCGTACTGGTTCGACGGACTGCCCATCGCGACCCGCTTCAGGTACTCGGCGCTCGCCTCTGCGGTGACGGTGCTCTCGGTGATGCCCAGAACGCCGGCGAGGAAGTTGTCGACTGTCTTCGAGACCGTCACGTTCATCTGGCTCGGACGGCTCGAGTCACCCTCCGCGACCGGGACGTCGGTCAAGCCATTCTTGGCGGCGATACTGCGCGCCTGTGTGACGCCGTCGCTCTCGTTCTCGGGCAGGTAGACCGCGCCTGCCAGTGCAGCCGCGTCGGCTGCCTTCTGCGCATCGGCCTTGACGTGGTGCAGATGCGCGACGTCGATACCGAGCGCGCCCATCCCGAGCAGCACGACCATCATCGTCGCGAGCCACACGAGGACGACACCGCCCTCGGAGCCGCCCGACCGCTGCGCACGGAGTCGAGCGCGGAACTGATTGCGCAACCGCGGGCTCATGTGCACAACAGACTCGAAGACGGCTCGAGCTTGAACACCGCGTAGGGGTCGAGCGTGACCTCATCGGCCATCCCCGGGACGAAGTTCTGGATCACGATGAACGGATGATCCACCTTCACGTAGACCCCGACCTGGTCGAACTGGTCGGCACCGACACCGGGCGTGCAGTTGTTCTGCTGGTTAGCGGCGGGCCACTCGTCGCCGGCCATCGGGGTCGCCGTGAGGAACTGTTGGGTCGAGCTGTCCCAGGCGTACTGGGCGCACGACGTGCTGCAGGAAGCGGGTGGCGTCCCGTCGCCGTTCCACGGAACCCGGTAGATCATCACGTAGTCGGGTTCGTTCTCGTCGACCGACTTCAATGCGGAACCGACGGCGGCCGCCGCGTTGGCCGTGAGGCTGTCCGAGCGGGTCAACGCCGACGCGGTGCGACCTCCGGATCGGACCGCAGCCTCGGCCTGGGACTTGACGTTCCAGGCGAGCGAGAACTCCACGATCCCGAAGATCAGCGTCAGCATCAGCACGACGACGAGGGCGAACTCGACCAGTGCCGCACCCCGCTCGCCGTCGGCCGCTCGCCGCGCCTGGATCGACCGCATGATTCGTGTCACGTTCCGCCGCACCGGGCTCCCCCAGAGTTCGAAAGGCGCCTGCCTCAGGACTCCGTCCATCCTGCGGAAGTGACCGAAATCGAACAATAGGTCCCGAGGCCCACTTCCCTTCCTCGAAGGGCCGCGCCATCAAGAGGAGAAGGAGCGGAGTCGGCGGACACGCGCCGCGGACCGTCAGCGGGTGGCCGGTCGAGCCGACGGAGCGGATTCGACCATCAAGAGGAGCGGGGGCGGACCCGGATCTTGATGGGGCTCGGGCCGAGCGAGAACGACTCGCGGATCTTGCGCTCGAGGTACCGCAGGTAGGTCTGGGGCAGCGTCCGGGTGGTGAAGAGCGTGAACGTAGGCGGATCGGCGGCCCCCTGGGTGGCGTAGAGGACGCGGGGCCGGTGCTTGCGCTGGATCGGCGGCGGATGGGCCGCCTGGGCCTCCCGGAGCACTCGGTTCAGCGCGGCCGTGGGGATCCGTCGGTGGTACGCCTCCTCGGCGTCGCGCAGCGCGGGGAGGAGGCGCTGGGTACGACGGCCGGTGAGGGCCGACATCTCGAGCACCGGCGCGTAGTCGAGGAACGACATACGGTCGGCGACGTCGATGCGGACCTGCTCACGGTTCTCGGTGGGCACGAGGTCCCACTTGTTCAACACGATGACGACGGGGCTGCCCGCGGCGTCGATGCGTTCCGCGAGTCGTTGGTCCTGATGGGTGGCGCCCTGGGTGGCATCGATCACGAACACCGCGGCATTGGCCCGATCGACGGCTTGGAGCGCCCGCACCATCGAGAAGTACTCGGTCGGCTCGTCGATCCGGCTCCGGCGTCGCATGCCGGCGGTGTCGACGAAGCGCAGCGGCCCGTCGGGCGTGTCGACCAACGTGTCGACGGCGTCGCGTGTGGTGCCGGGCGCGTCGTGGACCACCGACCGTTCGTCGCCGACGATGAGGTTGAAGAGCGTGCTCTTGCCCACGTTGGGACGGCCGACGATCGCGATCGAGAAGATGTGCGGGTCGTCGGGATCTGCTTCGGAGTCGTCGTCGGCGGCGTCGGGCTCGGGGAAGCGGGCCACGATCTCGTCGAGGAGATCCCCGCTCGCCCGGCCGTGGAGGGCGGAGACGGGCCACGCCTCTCCGAGCCCGAGCGAGGAGAACGCCCAGAGCTCGGCTTCGCGGCGGGTGTCGTCGACCTTGTTCGCGACCACGAGCACCGACTTCCCGGTGCGTTGCAGGAGCTTTGCGACCCGTTCGTCTTCGTCGGTCACACCGACGGTGATGTCGACCACGAAGAGCACGACGTCGGCGTCGGCGATCGCGCGTTCGGCCTGTTTGCTCACCTGAGCGTCGATCGGTGCCCCCTCGGCGAGCCAGCCGCCGGTGTCGACGACGACGAACTCGCGTCCGGCCCAGTCGACCTCGACCTCCTTGCGGTCGCGGGTGACGCCCGGCTCTTCCTGCACGATCGCGTCGCGCCGACCGACGAATCGGTTCACGAGCGTCGACTTGCCCACGTTGGGTCGGCCGACCACGGCTACGACTGGCTTGTCCCCGATCATGGGGCCGATCCTCTCACCGCAGGGCGGCGACGAGTGACGCGCCGTCGGTGGCCACGAGATCGACGGTTCGGGGCAGATCTTCGATCGTGGTGCCGTCGAGGAAGCGGCCCTGCGACAGGACGACGTCGGGGAGCAGGACCCGCTCTTCCGCCGGGATCGCAGCGAGGGCTTCGCCCACGTCGGCGCCGGTGAGGAGACCGGTCACCGCGATGTTGCCGCCGAAGAACCGGTTCGCGACGGGGCGCAACTGCACCGGCACACCGGCGTGGGCCGAGAAGGCCGGCACCAGCGGCTCGAGGACGCGGGCGCCGTACTCCCCGGTCAGGATCGTGATCGGCCGGGAGCTGCCCCGCCCCGGGCCGCTCCCCAGGGTCACCGCCACCCGCGCGCCTTGGAGCGATTCGCCGAGCGATTCGCTCCAAGGCGTCGGGGACGAGGGGGGTGTGGGGACGCGGTAGCCGTCGGGGCGGACGCCGTCGACCCAGGCGAAGAACCCGGCCTTGGGGCCGGTCCCGGTCGCCACGTCGCCGGCGAGCGCGCGGGCGACCTCGGCCTCGAACGTGCGGGCCATGCCGATCCCGTTCTCATGCTGGGGGAACCCGTCGTAAGCGGCTGAGTCCGGGAACGGCCGCTCCGCGAGGAGGTAGTACTCATCGCCGGCGTACACGAGTCGCCGACCGAGCGCGGCTTCGAACCGTTCCTGCCACCGCTCGACGCAGTCGACCACGGCTTCGGCCTCGGCCACCGTGTGCGGACGCATCTCGGCCTCGTTGCTGTGCGCGCTCACGCCGAGCGGCACCACGCCGACGGTCGCGAGCTCGGGGAACCGGTCGAGGATCCCGAGCATCGTGTCGTCGAGCACGGTGCCGTCGTTCACGCCGGGACACACGACGACCTGGCCGTGCACCTCGGTGCCGGCGTCG
>JBBRHS010000354.1:0-3608 GCA_038222385.1 Acidimicrobiia bacterium | reverse complement strand
GAGCACGTCGTACTTCGCGGCGGGGTCGAAGTTCGGGTGCAGCAGCTGGTCGAGCTGGGCCGGCTGCACCCGCAGGACCGCTTCGCGCTCGTCGATGAGACCTTCGCCCGTCATCTCGACGGCCATCCGGATGGCGGCGGCGGCGGTGCGCTTGCCGACTCGGGTCTGGAGGAGGAACAACCGACCCTGCTCGATGGTGAACTCGATGTCGCACATGTCGCGGTAGTGGTTCTCGAGCTGCTCCATCGCGGCGAGGAGCTGGTCGTAGCACTCGGGGAAGTGTCCGCCCATGGCGTCGAGCGGCTCGATGACCCGGATCCCCGCGACGACGTCTTCACCCTGCGCGTTGCGGAGGAAGTCGCCGTAGCGCACGTTCTCCCCCGTCGCCGGGTCGCGGGTGAAACCCACACCGGTGCCGGAGTCGTCGCCCTTGTTGCCGAACACCATGGTCTGCACGTTCACCGCGGTGCCGAGGTCGTCGGCGATGCTCTCCATCTTCCGGTAGATCTTCGCCCGGTCGCCGTTCCAGGAACGGAACACCGCCTCGATCGCGTGGCCGAGCTGCTCGTGCGGCTGCTGCGGGAACGCGATCCCCGCCTCCTTCTGCACGATCGCCTTGAACGTCTCGACGAGGCCACGGAGGTCGTCGGCGGTCAGTTCGGGGTCGGTGGCGACGCCGCGTTCGTGGCGCAGGTCCTCGAGCGCTTCCTCGAAGAGCTCGCCGTCGACGTCGAGCACGATCTTGCCGAACATCTGCACGAACCGGCGGTAGGAGTCGAGCGCGAAGCGCACATTGGCGGTCTGCGCGGCCAGGCCACCCACGGAGACGTCGTTCAGACCCAGGTTGAGGACGGTGTCCATCATCCCCGGCATCGAGAACGCGGCACCCGAGCGCACCGACACCAGCAACGGGTCGGTCGGGTCGCCGAGCTGCTTGCCCATCTTCGCTTCGAGGGCCTTCAGCGACGCCTCGACCTCGGCCATGAGGCCGTCGGGCAGAGCGTCGCCCGCGGCCCGGTACGCGTTGCAGGCCTCGGTCGTGATCGTGAACCCGGGCGGGACCGGCAGCCCCATCTTCGTCATCTCGGCGAGGTTCGCCCCTTTGCCCCCGAGCAGGAACTTCTGCTCCTTGGAGCCCTCTTCGAAGGCGTAGACGTACTTCATGGAAACGGCCCTCCGGCGGCGTGGAACGGGGTGAAACGGAAGTGGTGTCGAGGATATCGAGCGCTGATGGCCCGGGCGGTCGCTAGACCTCGACGACGAACGTCTTGGCGATCTTGTCGTTGATGCCCTGACCGTTCTTGTCCCAGATCGACCAGAGGATCATCCCGATGGCCACGACCGCTCCGAGGAGCGCGAGGGCGACCGCGACGGCGATCGGCACCCCGTAGTGCAGCAGCGACTGGGACCAGCCGACATTGGTGCCGTCGACGCTCACCAGCTTGCTCTTGAAGATGCGCTTCCCGAGGGTCTGACCCGTCCGAACCGTGGGAACCACGGTGTAGAGCAGGGCGACGACCAGGGTGATGAGCTGGAAGATCAACGTGATGGTGCCCGGCACGACATCGACCTCGTCGACCTGGACGTCGTTGTCCTTCAGCGGCTTCGCCTTCGGGTTGTCCTTCTCCCACTCGGCCTTGGCCTTCGGCTCCTCGACCTGCCGCACCGCCTCCGCAGTGCGGTCCTTGATCTCCGTGGTCGAGACGACCTCGTCCTTGATGGTGACCTGCACCGCGGGGTTCGCGAACAGTGCACCCGCGATGTAGTTGAGCCCGAACAGCAGCACGATGATCACGAGGACGTCGACCGACAGTGCGTTGATGCGAGAGCGAGTGGGTGCGAGCGTGAGCCCGGTCGGTGTGATCCTGGTCCGGACGACGCCGCGCGCCCCGGCGGCGCCGCGTGCCGGCTTGCCGCCACCCGTCCCGTTGGTGACACCGTCGACCTCGTCGATGTCGACGTCGATGTCGTCGATCCCGGCGATGCTGTCGTCGATGCCGCTGTCGTAGCGCTCCTTCTGGAACGGGTCCGACAGCACGTTCCAGGCCTTGTTCACCGAGGCGGCGCGCGCCCTGCGCTCGGAGGCATCGCCCTTCCACGTTTCGGGGTCGAGCTCGCTGACCCGGGCGCGGTAGGCATCGCGGATCTCGTCGCGCGACGCGGAGGATGAGACCCCGAGGGTCTCGTAGTGGGAATCGCTCACGGCAACCTCGTGGTCGGGGGGTTCGTCACGGCTCGGGCTCCACGGGGGATCTACTGGGGGATTCGGTCGCGGAGGTACGACAGCAGCTGGTCGAGGGAGACACGGTCCTGGGCCATGGTGTCTCGGTCGCGGATCGTGACCGCTCGGTCGTCGAGGGTGTCGAAGTCGATCGTGACGCACAGGGGCGTCCCCACTTCGTCCTGGCGGCGGTAGCGCTTGCCGATGGAGCCGGTGAGGTCGACCTCGATCATGAAGTTCGGGCGGAGCGAGTCGGCGACCTCGTTGGCGACCGGAGTCAGCTGCTCGTTCTTCGAGAGGGGCAGGATCGCGACCTTCGTCGGCGCGAGCCGCGGGTCGAGGTGCAGGACCGTGCGCTTCTCGACCTTGCCGCCGGCCGTGGTGACCTCTTCTTCGTCGTACGCGGCGAGCAGGAAGGCGAGCGTGGCCCGGTCGGCACCGGCCGCGGGTTCGATCACGTGCGGGATGTAGCGACGGTCGTTCTCCTGGTCGAAGTACGACAGGTCCTGACCGGAGAACTCGCCGTGCTGGGTGAGGTCGTAGTTTCCGCGGTTGGCAATCCCCTCGAGCTCGCCCCAGCCCCACGGGTACTCGAACTCCACGTCGGAGGTGCCCACGCTGTAGTGCGACAGCTCCTCGGGATCGTGCGGACGCAGGCGCAGTTGCGCCTCGGAGATCCCGAGGTCGAGGTACCAGTTGAACCGCTCGCGGCACCAGTACTCGTACCAGCGGGGCGCGTCCTCCGGCGGGACGAAGAACTCCATCTCCATCTGCTCGAACTCGCGGGTGCGGAAGATGAAGTTGCCCGGCGTGATCTCGTTGCGGAACGACTTGCCGATCTGCGCGATGCCGAACGGCGGCTTCTTGCGCGTGGTCGTCTGCACGTTCGCGAAGTTCACCAGGATCCCCTGGGCCGTCTCGGGGCGCAGGTACGCGACCGCGGCATCGTCTTCCACCGGGCCGACGTAGGTCTTGAACATCAGGTTGAACTGCCGCGCCTCGGTGAAGGAGTCCTTCGCGCCACAGTTCGGGCACGCACCCGACTCGGGGAGCTGATCGGCGCGGAAGCGTTCCTTGCAGTTCCGGCAGTCGACCAGCGGGTCGGTGAACGTCGCGATGTGACCGCTCGCCTCCCACACCCGGGGCGCCATCATGATGGCCGCGTCGAGGCCGACGACGTCGTCGCGCATCTGCACCAGCGACCGCCACCAGGCGTCCTTCACGTTCCGTTTCAGCAGCACGCCGAGGGGGCCGTAGTCCCACGTCGAACGGAACCCGCCGTAGATCTCACTCGACGGGAACACCAGGCCCCGCCGCTTGGCGAGATTGACGACGCGATCCATGAGGTCCGAGCGAGCCACGGCCGATCAGGGTAGTCGGCGGCCCG
>JBBRHS010000353.1:0-3616 GCA_038222385.1 Acidimicrobiia bacterium | reverse complement strand
CGTCGTCGTCCTGCTGGCGCTCGTGGGTGGTGCTGCGTTCCTGGTCACACGCGAGCTCGATTCCACATCGGGCGGGGGCGCCGCCGACGTCGAAGTGCCGAACGTCGTCACCGAACCGCCGACCGACATCACCGAAGCCCGGCGCATCCTCGAAGACGCCGGCTTCGAGGTCAGCGTCGACCCGATCGTGAGCGATTCCGCGCCTGCGGGCGCGGTGGTCACCCAGACCCCGGCGGGCGGCACGACGGCCAAGGAGGGGGACGACATCCGCCTGGGGGTGAGCCGCGGTCCGGCCGACGCTCGCATCCCCGACGTGACCGGGAGCGAGCAGTCCGACGCGATCGCCGAACTCGAAGCGGCCGGGTTCTCGCCGACGACGAGCACCGAGTCCAGTCGCGACATCGCGGTGGGGCGCGTGATCCGCACCGACCCGCCCAAGGGTGAACTGCGCCCGAGGGGTTCGAACGTCCTCGTCGTCGTGTCGGGCGGCGGTCCGACCGTTCCCGTTCCCGACGTCGCCGATCAGCCCGAGGCCGCGGCCGCGAACCGCCTCGGCCAGGCCCTGTTCCAGGTCCGCACCGCGGAGGAGGCGAGCGACTCCGTCTCGGCCGGGAACGTCATCCGCACCGAGCCCGGCGCGGGAGCCGAGGCCCCGGAGGGCAGCACCGTCACGATGGTGGTGTCGACCGGCGCCGCGCGCATCTCCGTCCCCGATGTCGTCGGCAACGCGCAGTCGACCGCCGAGCAGGCCATCTCCGCCGCGGGCCTCTCGGTGTCGGTGCAGCCCGTGGCCTCCACCCCGGCCGCGCGGGGCCTCGTGAGCGGGCAGTCGCCCGGCGGTGGTAGCTCGGTGAGCCCGGGCTCCACGGTCACGATCCAGGTCGGCGACGGGTCGCTCCCCGAGCCGTGACCCGCAGCACGCTCGGCAGTTGGTACGAGCGCGAGGGACGCCACGACCTGCCCTGGCGCCTGACGCGCGACCGCTGGGCAGTCCTCGTGTCGGAGGTGATGCTGCAACAGACCCAGGTCGCGCGCGTCCTCGTGGCATGGCCGCGGTTCGTGGCGCGCTTCGCCGATCCGGAAACGACCGCGGCCGGCGGACCGGGCGCGGTGATCGCAGCCTGGGATCGACTCGGGTACCCCCGCCGGGCGCGCCGGCTGTGGGATTCGGCGGTGGTCATCACCGAACACGGGTGGCCCGACGACCTCTCCACGCTCCCCGGTGTCGGCCGGTACACCGCAGGCGCCGTGCGCGCCCTCGCCGACGACGTCGACGTTCCTGCGGTCGAGGTGAACGTGCGCCGGGTCGTGGAACGGGTTGCCGGGCGCCGGCTGTCGACGACCGGGGCCGAGGCCGAGTCGGTGCGAATCGGTCGCGGTCTCGTTCCGCGTGACCGTCTTCTCGCGCTCATGGACGTGGGCGCGCAGCTGTGTCGACCGCGGAACCCCGACTGTGGCGCGTGTCCGTTGCGGAGAAGGTGCGCGGCGCGTGGCCCGCTCGACGACGAGACCCGTCATCGCCAAGCTCCCTTCGACGGATCCTTCCGTCAGCGCCGGGGCCGCGTGATGGCACGCCTGCGCGCCGACCGTGCGGTGGCGCTCGAGCAACTCGATCGGGAGGCCCTCGCATCCCTCGTCGCCGACGGTCTCGCCGAAGTGACCGACCGCACCGCCAGCCTTCCCCCCTGACCTCGGCCCCCCTGACCTCGGTCCTGACTTCCGTGAGTTCGGCGCGTTCTGGTCGTCTACGGACCGAATCGCGCCGAACTCGGCGGCACGGGGTGGGTCAGGCGGTGACGGCGCCGAGGAAGTTGGCGAGCAGGGAGTGGCCCGACTCGGTGAGGATCGATTCGGGATGGAACTGCACGCCCTCCACCGGGAGCTCCCGGTGGCGCAGGCCCATCACGAGACCGTCGTCGGTCTCGGCGGTGATCTCGAGCACGTCGGGCACCGAGTCGCGGGCCACGACGAGCGAGTGGTATCGGGTCGCGGTGAGCGGATCGGGCAGTCCGCGGAACACTCCGTGACCCTGGTGGTGGATCTCGGAGGTCTTGCCGTGCATCACCGCGGGTGCCCGCACGACCTGACCGCCGTAGAGCTGACCGATGCACTGGTGACCGAGACACACGCCGAGCACCGGAACACCCCGCGCACCGAAATCGGCGATGGCTTCGTTGGAGAGGCCGGCGTCTTCGGGGCGACCGGGGCCGGGTGAGATGAGGAGGGCGTCGGGTTCGAGCGCACGCATCCCGTCGAGGGTGATGTCGTCGTGGCGGTGGACGACCGGCTCGGCCCCGAGCTCACCCAGGTACTGCACGAGGTTGTAGACGAACGAGTCGTAGTTGTCGATCACGAGCACACGGGGTCCGGCCACCTCGCCACGGTAGGCGAAGCGCGTGACCATCGGGCCGCCGGTTATCCTCCCGAACCGTGGCTGACCCGAAGAGCAAGGCGACCAGGAGCGGCGCCAAGCCGTCGACGAAATCGGCCAAGAGCAAGGGCAAGGCTCCGGCGAAGGCACCGAGCAAGCGCTACACGCCGCCACCGCCCAAGGCGAGGGCGGCCAGTCCGCAGTGGGTGCCGGTCACGATGTTCGCGCTCCTCCTGTGCGGCGGGGTGATCGTGATCCTGAACTACCTCGGCGTGCTCCCCGGCGAGCAGCAGAACCGCTACCTCTTCCTGGGCCTGGGCGAGATCACCGCCGGTTTCGTGTTCGCCACCCGCTACCGCTGAGCGACCCCGCTGGGTGGCGGAACTACATCCCTGTCATTCCTCACAGGGTTTTCCACTTCCTGTGGACAACACGGTGGGTGACACCCCGATGGGTCGAATCCGCTGTGCGTGTCCGCCCGCTTCGCTTCTTCTCCTCTAGTTCCGGTTCGCGTCGGAAGCGACGAGGAGCATGTCTTCGCGGCAGTGGCGGGGGGCGTCGGGCATCTCGCCACCCGGGGCCGCGGTCATCGTGACCTCGGCGCCGCACACGATGCACCGGTACCGGAAGTCGACGGGCTGGATCTCACCCGGCTCGGGTTCCTCCGGCGGCACGATCGTGAACATGTGGATGATCCGAGCCGCGAAGTAGTACAACCCCACCGCGACGCCGACGGCGAACGCGACCTTGACGATGGTCCAGATCACGCCCGACCGCCGCGCTGCACCCGGTCGCCTACATCCGCTCGATGATCGTGGCGTTCGCCATGCCGCCACCCTCGCACATCGTCTGGAGGCCGAACCGCGCGCCCGTGCGCTCCATCTCGCTGACCAGGGTGGTCATCAACCGGGCGCCGGAGCAGCCGAGCGGGTGACCGAGGGCGATCGCGCCGCCGTTCACGTTCACCTTCGACATGTCGGGGTGGTGCTCCTGCTCCCACGAGAGCACGACCGGAGCGAACGCCTCGTTGATCTCGATCAGGTCCATATGGTCGAGTGTCATCTTCGCCCGCTCGAGCACCTTCGTCGTCGCCGGGATGGGTCCCGTGAGCATGAGCACGGGATCGACGCCGGCCAGCGCGAACGCGTGGAAGCGGGCGCGGGGCGTGAGCCCGAGCTCGGTGGCCTTCTCCTCGCTCATGATCAGCGTCGCCGCCGCCCCGTCGGTGATCTGGCTCGAGTTCGC
>JBBRHS010000352.1:0-3626 GCA_038222385.1 Acidimicrobiia bacterium | reverse complement strand
GTCCGCACCGAGGTGCACGTCGACCGTGATCCGGTCAGATGTCGGGTCAGGCATCAGGAACCTCCGAGCAGTTCGATGTGGGGACCGTCGACGAGTGAACGGTCGGGGACCGGCTGCCACGCCGGGTTGTCGTCGAGGGGTTCCGAGGCGAGCACGACGTGGTCGTCGCCGGACCGGACGAACAGGGAGTTGCCCCAAGCCGTGGCGACGACGGTCGTGCCGTCGGTCAACAGCAGGTTCAACTGCACGTCGTCGCCGGGATCGACGAGGGCGGTGACGGCGCGCAGGGCGCCGGCGGGGTCGGCCCCCCCGTCGAGGCGGTCGAGCACGAGTCCGAAGAGTACCTCGCTGTCGGTGTCGCCGCGGAGGGCGCCGCGCCGCGCCGCCGACAGCGCGGCGCGCAGGACCGGCTCGCGTCCGTCACGGAACCCGAAGCCGTTGAGCGAGAAGGCCCAGCTGCCGGCGACGAACGGCGCGTTGTTGCGCACGTCGAGCGTCGTGCCCGGTGACGCGAGGCGGGCGCCGGCGATGATCGCGCCGGCTCGCTTCGCGTCGGCGCCGAAGCCGTCGTCGGCCCAGATCGAGGTCGTCGAACCGTACCGCTCCGGCTCGGTTTCGCCGTCGGGAAACCACGCGACCCCCCATCCGTCGGGGTTGGTCCGACCCACGGCCTGATGGTGCGGCGTGCGGGCCTGGGTGCGGAGCGCGTGCGGCGCGTCGAACAGGAGCGTCGAGAGCGCCACGGGCGGTCCGACGTACGCGAAGTGTCGACACAAGGTCAGTTCCCGTCAGCGCGCGCAGCGGAAGCCGGCGAAGATCTGGCGGCGGATGGGGAAGTCCCAGTTGCGGAACGTCGTACGCACCGCCGAGGCGTCGGTGGCCCACGAGCCACCGCGCAGGACGCGGTAGCCGTCGCCGAAGAAGACCTCGGAGTACTCGCGGTACGGGAACGCGGTGAAGCCCGGGTATCCGGTGAACTCGGTCGCGGTCCACTCCCAGACGTCACCGACCATCTGGTGGCACCCCGACGGGCTCACTCCGCGCGGGTGGCTCCCGACGGGGTCGGGGCGGAACCGCCCACCCCCGAGGTTCGCGCGCCCGGCATCGACGTCGTCGCCCCAGGGGAAGCGCGACTTCGTTCCCCGGGTCGCGTCCCACGAGGCCGCGTACTCCCACTCGGTCTCGGTCGGCAACCGCTTGCCGGACCAGCGCGCGAACGCGTCGGCTTCGTACCAGCAGACGTGCTGCACCGGCTCGTCGGGCGGGAGCGCCTCCCAGTGCCCGAAGCGACGGCGTCCGAACGAGCCGCCCGGCTCCTTGCGCCAGAACTCGGGGTGCACGAGGCCGGCTTCGTCGCGCCACTCGCGACCGGCGTCGCTCCAGGCCTCGTCGTCGCGGTATCCACCCGCCGCGACGAACGCGAGGTACGCGCGGTTGGTCACGGGCGTCCGGTCGATGGTGAAGGGTTCGACGATCCGCTCGTGCGCGGGCCGCTCGTTGTCGTACGCCCAGGGTTCGTCGTCGGTCCCCATCGTGAAGGCGCCGCCGGCGACGGAGATCTCACCCTCGGCACCGGGATCGCCGGCCTGCCCGGGACCGCGGGGGACGGGATACGGGGCCTCGCGCAGTTGCAGCGTCGCGAGCATCGTCTCGATGTGCTGCTGCTCGTGCTGGACGACCATGCCGTAGAGCAACGCGGCCGCGTCGGCCCCGGCGTCGGCCTCGGCGTCGTCGTCGGGCAACCGGTTGATCACGCGGGCGCGCACGACGGCCGCGAACCGGTGGGCGTTGTCGAGGTCGAGGAGGTCGAGCGACGGGCGGTCGCGGCGGGGATGCTTGAACGCGTCGTACACGTCGTCGAAGCGCGGGTCGGTGGGCGCGTCGCCGGCGAGCTCGCGGAGCAGCCACAGCTCCTCGAAGTGGGCGATGTGGGCGAAGTCCCAGACGAGCGGCGACATGAGCTCCGAGTGCTGCGCCGTGACCGCGTCGACCGGGAGCGGTTCGAGGAGGTCGAGCGTCCTCGACCGGGTGTCGTCGAGAGCGGTTCTCACGTCCACGCGGCGTTCACCGCCGCCACGTCGTCGTGCTCACCGGTTCGGGTGGCATGACCCGTCCGGTTGCCGTCCACTCGTCGAGCCGGTCGTCGGCCGGGGTCCGGCCCACATCCACGAACCGCGCGGTGTAGTCGCGCGCCAGGTCGTTGGTGGCGCGATCGGCGTGCAGGCGGGGAAGGGCCTTCAGGGCCGCATCGAAGCACGTCTGCGCGGCCTCGGCGAAGACGGGATCGGAGAGCCCGTGCTCCGCGGCGTCACACCATCGGTCGCGCAGCGGCACCGTTGCGAGCTCGGCGGTCGCGGCGGCGTGGGGGTCGTCGAGGAGCGCGGTCGTGACCGCGACCGCGACCCGCCACCACGGGTCCGGCAGCGCGTCGATCATTCGCAGCTCGAAGCGACCCTGGGGGCGCACCGGCGGGAAGAGCGTGGTCAGGTGGTAGGTGAGGTCGTCGACGGTCGGCCACACCCCCGCGTGGCCGTGCTCGATCCACTGCCCGAAGGTGAGCGCCTCGAGCACGGGTTCGGCCTCGTGGCCGTCGCCGAGGATCAGCATCACCCCGGCGTCGAGCGCGTACTGCGCCCATTGATCACCGGCGGTGCCGGGACGGTCGGCGCAGTACACCGGCGCGGTGCGGCCCGGGTCGATCCGGTTCCACGCACCCCACCGGCTCGAGCGCCATCCCGACGGTCGGCCCTCGAGCAACGGTGAGTTGGCGAACGCGGCGAGGAGCAGCGGGCCGAGGTGGTGGGCGCGCGCCCAGCGCGTCTCGACGTCGTCGGGCGCGCCGGTGTCGAGGCTGATCTGTAGCGCGGCGGTGCCGCACATCATCGTGCGTCCCGCGGGGCCTCCGGTGTCGAAGTACGCCTCCATCGCCTCGTAGCGCGGTGTGTCGACGACGCGTCGACGGGGTCGCACGGGATCGAGTCCGAGTCCGACCGGCGCGAGGCCGGCCCGCCCGAGCGCGTCGCGTAGCAGGGCGGCGTCGGTGCAGGTGCGCCGCAGCGTCTCCCCGAGGGTGCCGGCGGCGGAGCTGAGCTCGAGCTGGCCGCCCGGCTCGTAGGTGATCGCGCCGCCGCCCGGGAGCGGTCCGACCGCGTCGACCGCGTCCTGGAGTCGCGCGAGCGACACGGGGTCGTGCCGCGGCTCGGTCGCCGGGTACACGAGCCACTCGAGCTCGACGCCCACGAGCAATCTGGCACTGGGTCGCAACGATCGGGCCGCGACGAGGTCGCGCGCCGCGTCGAGGGTGAGCGTGGGCGAGGGGGTCGGCACGGATCTACCGCTGGCTGAATCGTTCGGCAACCCAATCGAGGTTGCGGACGGGCGACGACCATACGTACCAGATGTGGCGCGACTTCAACATCGCGACCTCCTTGCGAATGGGGTTCCGGCTTGCGGGTGGGGTTCGGGGCTCACGGACGTTCCGGGGTGCTGTACCCCGGCAGTACTCCGGGTTACGCAACCGGTTCGGATCGGCGGTTCTTCCCGTGCTCCGCGGTGGGTGCCGCCGCGTCGGGCGGGCCGGTGAGCGAGTTGCGCAGGGCGCGGTATACGGCCTCCGGTGTGAGCAC
>JBBRHS010000351.1:0-3628 GCA_038222385.1 Acidimicrobiia bacterium | reverse complement strand
TATTTGCCTGCGTATAAAATGGTTCCCGGCTTTGCAGGTGCATGGTAATTTTTTGAAAGAAATCTTCACCTTTCATCTGCTGAAACAGCGGCCGTTTCCTGACCGAAAGGGGCCGGGAGTGAGCGTCGGCGGCTCCGCGAGCAGGTTGCTCGGGGCGTAGGTCCAGTTCGCGCCGCTCTTCACGATGTTGAAGGCCAGCGGCATCGTCTGGTACTGCATGATCGACGCGCCCCAGGCGAGGCCGGCACAGCTGGCGATCCAGTCGGCGCAGTCGGGCTCCTGCTCGGCTGCGAGCACGAGCGTGCCGGCATCGGGCGTACTCGACCCCGACGCCGGATTGGTGGGGCTGGTCGAACTCCCGTCGTCGGAGCCGCCGCAAGCCGCAAGGACCAACGCGAAGACCACGCCCAGCGCGAACCCACGGATCAACACGTTGCGACGACTCACGAGGCCACCTTCTTGGACATCCCATTGCCTCCGGTTGTGATCACTCTCGCACCGGATCTCTCGGCACGCGCGGACCTACGGTTGACACCGTTCGGTCGACGATCGCTGCCTACGGTTGGAGGTTGAGCCCGAGCAGGATCACGGCGAAGACGAAGATCGTTGCCGTGATCACCGTGAGGCGGTCGAGATTTCGTTCCACCACGGTCGATCCGGCCATCGACCCACCGAGCGAGCCACCGCCGAACATGTCGGACAAACCGCCTCCCCGCCCGGCGTGCAGGAGGATGAACACGATCATGACCAGGGCCGTCAGCACGACGATACCGATGAGGATGGCGTCGATCACATGATCTCCCGGGCGACGAGGAACGGCTGGTACCAGAACGGTTGCTGCACGAACGGCTGGTGCAAGCCCGAAAACGGTACCACCACGGTCGGCACCGACCCGCTCAGGTGCTGCCGTAGCGGATGATCCGGCCGAAATCCTCGGGGTCGAGCGACGCTCCGCCCACCAGGAGGCCGTCGATCCCGGGCCGGCCCATCAGCTCTGCTGCGTTGCCGGGTTTGGCGCTGCCGCCGTACTGGATCCGCACCGCATCGGCGGTCGCGGCGTCGAACCGCTCGGCCAGCGCGGCCCGGATCACCGCGATCGTGACCTCGGCGTCTTCCGGCGTTGCGGTCCGGCCCGTCCCGATCGCCCAGATGGGCTCGTACGCGACGACCGAGGCCGACACGTCGACCTTCTTGACCCCGTCGAAGGCGTTCACCACCTGCGAGCCGACCTTGGCGTCGGTTCCCCCGGCCTCCCGCTCCTCGAGCGTCTCGCCCACGCACGCGATCGGCGTCATCCCGTTGGCGATGACGGCGCGGACCTTGCGATTCACGACGTCGTCGGTCTCGGCGAAGAACTGGCGCCGCTCGGAGTGGCCGACGATCACGTAGCTCACGTTCAGCTTCGCGAGCATCAGCGGCGACACCTCCCCGGTGAACGCGCCTTCCTTCTCGAAGTAGCAGTTCTGCGCGCCGAGCGCGATTGGGATCTCGTCGCTCTCGAGCGTCGTCTGGACCGACCGGATGTCGGTGAACGGCGGGCAGAGCACCACGTCGACCAGCTCGTAGTCGTCTTCGGTCAGCAGGTATGACAGCTTCTGGGTGTACTGGATCGCGGTGAAGTGGTCGTGGTGCATCTTCCAGTTCCCCGCGATGAGCGGCTTGCGGGGTTCGTCGTCGCCGGTGGTCGCGGTCATGGGTTGGTTCACCTGTCGTTCGTCCGGGTGTCGTTCTCTCGCAGTGCCCGCAGACCGGGGAGGTCGCCGAGCTCGATCAGTTCCAGCGACGCGCCACCGCCGGTGCTCACGTGGTCGACCCGGTCGGCGAGGCCGAACTGGCGGATCGCGGCGCCGCTGTCGCCGCCGCCGATCACGGTGAAGCCGCCGCACTCGGCGACCGCTTCGGCGATGGTGCGGGTCCCCGCCGCGAAGGGTGCCACCTCGAACACCCCCATCGGTCCGTTCCAGAGGAGCGTGCGGGCCTCGTCGATCTCGTCGGCGAACAGGACCGCGGTCTCCGGTCCGATGTCGAGACCCAACCAGCCGTCGGCAATCCCGCCGGCCTTCACCACCCGCACCTCGGCGTCTTCGGTGATCTCGCGCGCGATCACGACGTCGACGGGGACGCGGACCCGGCCCGTCTCGAGCAGCCGCTTGCAGTCGTCGACGCGGTCGAGCTCCACGAGCGAATCACCGATCGAGTATCCCTGGGCCACGAGGAACGTGAACGCCATCGCCCCGCCGACGAGGATCGTGTCGCACCGTTCGAGCAACGCCTCGATCACCGCGAGCTTGTCGCTCACCTTCGAGCCACCGAGCACCGCGACGAAGGGGTGCGCGGGCGCGTCGCGGAGACCCGAGAGCACCTCGACCTCACGCCGGAGCAGGTGGCCGGCCGCGCTCGGCAGGATCGGCGGCGGACCGACGATCGACGCGTGCTCGCGGTGCGAGGCACCGAACGCTTCGTTCACGTACGCATCGACGGGTTGGCACAACGAGACGGCGAAGGCAGGGCTGTTGTCGGTCTCGCCCCTCTCGAACCGCAGGTTCTCGAGCAGCATGACGTCGCCCGACTCGAGGCTCGCGATGCGATCAAAGGCCGGCGGACCCACCGCGGTGGGCGCGAGTGCGACCTCGGTGCCGAGCAGCTCCGACAACCGCTTCGCGACCGGCGCGAGGGAGAGCTCCGGATCGGGCGTGCCCTTCGGACGGCCGAGGTGACCGCACAGCACGACCGCCGCGCCCTGCTCCCGGAGCCAGGTGATGGTCGGGAGCACGGTCGTGAGCCGGAGATCGTCGGAGACCTGGCCGTCTCGGAGCGGCGTGTTGCAGTCGATCCGGACGAGGACCCGACTCCCCTTCTTCAGCGGCAGGTCTTCCAGACGCGGGAGGTCGACAGGCATCGGTGCGCTTCGGCTTCCGGTGGGTTACTCGTCGCCGAGGAAGGCGACGAGGTCGACGAGGCGGTTCGAGTAGCCCCACTCGTTGTCGTACCAGCCGAGCACCTTGACCATGCGCCCGGCTGCCATCGTGTCCCGGGCCGAGAAGATGCACGACGACGGGTTGTGGACGATGTCGGCCGACACCAGTGGCTCGTCGGTGTACTCGAGCACCCCCCGGTAGGAGGAATCCCCCGCCGCCTTGGCGAACGCGGCGTTGACGTCTTCGATCGACGCATCGGTCTTCAGGGTCGCGACGAGGTCGGTGATCGAACCTGTCGGCACCGGGACCCGGAGTGAGGTGCCGTCGAGCTTGCCCTTCAGGTGCGGGAGCACGACGCCGATCGCGCGGGCTGCCCCCGTGCTGCTCGGGATGATCGACAGCGCCGCGGCGCGCATGCGGCGCAGGTCGGGCTTGCCGCTGCGGCTCGCAGTCGCCTGGTCCTGGAGCTGCTGGTCGGTGGTGTAGGCGTGCACCGTGGTGATGAATCCCTGCTCGATGCCGAACGCATCTTCGAGCACCTTCGCCATCGGCGCGAGGCAGTTGGTGGTGCACGACGCGTTCGACACGACCGTGTGCTTCGCCGCGTCGTAGACGTCGTCGTTCACACCCAGGCAGATCATCGCGTCGGCGTCACCGCTCGGCGCGGAGATCACGACCCGCTTCGCGCCACCGTCGAGGTGACCCGCGGC
>JBBRHS010000350.1:0-3647 GCA_038222385.1 Acidimicrobiia bacterium | reverse complement strand
TCGTGCGTCTCGCGCACGCTCTCCGCGGCCCGGTGTTCGGCCTCCTTGCCGTTGACCTCGAGGTGACCGAACTCCGTGTTGGGCACGAGCACCCCGTCGACGAACAGCGCGCTGCCGATGCCGGTGCCGAGCGTGAGCATCAGCACCACGCCCCGCTCGCCGTTCCCGGCGCCGTGGCGCATCTCGGCGATCCCGGCGGCGTCGGCGTCGTTGACCACCACGAAGTCACGTCCTGCGGCCTGCTTGAAGAGGGCCTGGGCGTCGGTACCGATCCACGAATCGTCGACGTTCGCGGCGGTCAGCGCGACTCCGTTGCTCATCACCGCGGGGAACGTGCAACCGACCGGTCCGTCGACGTCGGGGAAGTGGGCGACGATCTCGGCCACCACCTTCGCGACGTCGGCGGGCTTGCCGCCGTCCGGGGTCGGGATGCGGAGCCGCTCCTCGGCGAACGTGCCGGCGTCGAGGTCGACGGGAGCGCCCTTGATGCCGGATCCTCCGATGTCGATTCCGAGTCTCTGCATGGTATGAGTCTGGCTCCTCGGTCGGCCGTCGGGCGGCATCCCGGCGGGGTTGCCGGACCTGTTGTTCATCGGGCTAGGTTCGCCGAGACATGAGCACCGTCGAGCTCGAACCTCTTCCCGAAGACTGGTCCCGGGCGCTGGCGGTCGTCGCCCACCCCGACGACCTCGAGTACGGCGCCGCGAGCGCTGTCGCCCGCTGGACGAGTGAGGGTCGCGAGGTGGTCTACGTGCTGGCCACGAGCGGCGAGGCCGGGATCGACGGCCTCGACCCGTCGGAATCCGGACCGCTGCGCGAGGAGGAGTAACGCCGGGGCGCGGCGCACGTCGGGGTGACGACCGTCGAGTTCCTCGGCCACCGCGACGGTGTGCTCGAGTACGGCTTGGCACTGCGGCGCGACATCGCCCGCGCGATCCGGCGGCACCGCCCCGAGGTGCTCATCACGATCAACCACCACGCGTCGTTCGACGGTGGAGGAGTGAACATGGCCGACCACCGCGTGGTCGGCGAGGCGCTCATCGATGCCGCGCGCGACGCGGGCAACCGGTGGGTGTTCACCGAGCTCCTCGACGAAGGGCTCGAGCCGTGGGGCGAGGCCCGACGGATCTTCGTCGCGGCGTCGCCGCTCGGGAAGCATGCGGTCGACGTCACCGGGTTCGTCGACGCGGGCGTCGCCTCGTTGCAGGAGCACCGGGCCTACCTCGACGGCCTCGCGGTCGGAACGGTGGGCACCGATCCCGACCCGTTCCTGCGTGGGATGGCAACCCAGACCGGGACCCGCTTCGGCGGCCGCCCCGCGGTCGGCTTCGAGCTCATCCGATTGTGAGGGGCGCACCGCGGGCCTCGATCGTCGGCGTGGGGGAGACCGACTACGTGCGCGGGGCCGACCGGTTGCCGGTGCAGCTCATGCTCGAAGCGGCCGACGCCGCGATCGCCGACGCGGGGCTGAGCGTCGCCGACATCGACGGGATCGTACCGCCGCCGGGGTACACGACCGTCGAGGAGCTCGCCGCGAACCTCGGTATCGAGACCGTGAACTGGTCGGTGACCGTGCACATGGGCGGCGCGAGCGGGGTGGCCGCGATCGGCGACGCCGCGCTCGCGGTGCAGGCCGGTCTGGCTCGCAACGTGCTCGTGGTCGTCGGGTGGAACGGCTACTCCGCGTTCCGCCCCCGCGAGGGCGTCCCGGTGCCGCGACGTGGACTCGACGCGAGCGCGGTCGGTGACGTCGTCCTCGACTACTACCTGCCCCACGGCGCGCGGTCGGCGGCGCAGTTCTACGGGTGGATCGCGATGCGCCACAAGGTCCTCTACGGCACGCGTGACACCGACACCGGCGAAGTCGCGGTCACGTTCCGCCGCCACGCGCAGCTCAACGAGCGCGCGCTCATGCGGGGCAAGGAACTCACGATGGACGACTACCTCGCCGCGCCCTGGGTGAGTGAGCCGTTCCGGCTCTACGACTGCTGCCTCGAGACCGACTGCGCGGTCGCGGTGATCGTCAGCTCGGTCGAGCAGGCCCGCGACCTCCCGAACCCTCCGGTCGTCGTGCTCGGCGCGGCCGAGGGTCATCCGCATCCGGCCGACGACATCGCGAACCGCCCCGATCCGTTCCGGATCGGCTTGACCGGCGCCGCGCCGCGTGCGTTCGCGCAGGCCGGGATCGCCCCGACAGATCTCGACTTCGCCGAGATCTACGACTGCTTCACCTACGTCGTGTTGCTCCAGCTCGAGGCCCTCGGCCTGTGCGAGCGCGGCGGCGCGGGCGAGTTCGTGCGCGACGGCCGGATCGGTCTCGGGGGGTCGCTTCCGCTCAACACGCACGGCGGCCTGCTCTCCCAGGGCCACATGTGGGGCATGAACCACGTCGTCGAGGCGACCCGCCAGCTGCGGGGCACCGCGGGCGCCGCGCAGGTGGCGGGCGCGGCGGTCGGCGCGGTCACCGGCTGGGGCGACTTCGGCGACGGCAGCATCCTCATCCTCGGGCGGGACCGGTGAGCGCAGCGGAGCGAGTGTTCCCGGAGCGGGTCGGGAGGGTCACCCCGTCGGCGGAGGGGTTGAACGGCGAGTTCTATGCCCGCGCCGCGCAGACCGGTCGCATCCATCTCCAGCGGTGCGCCGAGTGCGGCACCTGGCGTCACCCGCCGCGTTTTCGCTGTGCGGCCTGCGGCTCGAACGACTGGGCGTGGGAGCCGACGTCGGGTCGGGGTCGGGTCTTCACCTGGACCGTCACCCACCGACCGATCGACCCGGCATTCGCGAACGAGCTCCCCTACGCGGTGCTGGTGGTCGAGCTCGACGAAGGGCCGCGCGTCGTCGGGAACCTCCTCGGCATCGAACCGACCGCGCTGACGCTCGACCTACCCGTCGTCGCCGAGATCGAGGTCGCCGGCACCGCCACCGCGTTCCTGCACTTCCGCCCGATCCGCCCGGCGTGACTCACCCGGCATCGCTCAGATCGCGTCCCAGACCATTCCGGAGGCGTGGTTCCCGGTGAGCATCTCGACGGGATCGTGCTTGTCGATGTGGCCGATGAGGCCCTGGTACACGCTGTACCCGACGAGTTGGCGCAAGCGCGGCGAGAACCCCGCGACCGTCGAACGGGGGAGACCGAGTTGCTGGTTCTCCTGCTGGCGGATGAAGCCGGCGCAGTAGTTCATCGCGATGCCGACGCGCGAGGTGTCGGTCGCGTTGGCGCCGCCGCCGTGCCACAACGAGCCGTGCCACACGAGCACGCTGCCACGGGGCATCTCGGCCGGGATCGAGTCGTACTCCGAGAACAGATCGGGGGAGTGGTCGAAGCGGTGCGTCCCCGGGATGATGCGGGTCGCGCCGTTCGCCTGGGTGAAGTCGGTGAGCGCCCACATCGTGTTGCACACCGTCGGCACGTGCGGCTTGTCGAGCGGGATCAACTGGTCGTCGGCGTGGATCGGCTGGGCCCGCTCGCCCGGCAGGATGGTGATCGACGACAGCGAGCTGATGAGGCAACCGGGATCGAGCACGCCCTCCACGATCGGGAGGATGTTCGGGTGCACCGGGATCGCCTCGTAGCGCGCGCCGTAGGCGAGCAGGTTGTAGATGCGGAGTGTCTTCGTGCCCTCGAAGCCGTTGGTCGCCGGTTGGAC